>CAZDFB010000005.1:0-47177 GCA_964504605.1 uncultured Oscillospiraceae bacterium
GGGAGGAGCCGATCTGGGTCGCCAGGCGAATCCGCTGGCTTTCGCCGCCGGACAGGGTGCCCGCCGCCCGGGAAAGGGTCAGATAGCTCAGTCCCACATCCGTCAGAAATTGCAGCCGGGATTTGATTTCCTTGACGATCTGTTCGGCAACCAGGGCCATATTGCCCTCCAGACGGAGATTTTCCATAAATTTCAGCTCATCACCGATGCTCATGCGGCAGAAATCCATGATCCCCATTCCCCCCACCGTCACCGCCCGGGCAATGTCCGAAAGCCGGTCGCCGTGGCACTGGGGACAGGGTGCCGTCGCCATACATTCCTCCAATTCCTTCCGGGCGGCATCGGACTGGGTCTCCCGGTACCGCCGGGAGATGTTGTTGAGGATGCCCTCAAAGGGCTGCTCCAGAACGCCCATGCCGGTGCCCCGGTTGTAGGTCATGCGGAGCTTCTCCCCTTTGGTTCCGTAGAGAATCACGTCCAGGGCCTCCGGGGACAGGGAATCCACCGGCGCTGTCAGGGAAAAATGGTATTTCTGGGCCAGTGCCTCGAAATACATCCGGAAAATGGAATCTGTTCGGGCGCTCTGCCAGCCGGAGGCCTGGATAGCCCCCTCAAAGATGGACTTGCTGCGGTCCGGGATCACCAAATCCGCATCCGCCACCAGCTGGAAGCCCAGGCCGGTACAGCTGGGGCAGGCCCCAGCCGGATTGTTGAAGGAAAACATTCTGGGCTCCAGCTCTGTCAGGCTGATGCCACAGTCCTCGCAGGCATAGTTCTGGGAAAAGCTCAGCTCCTCACCGCTCTGGGGCAGCTGAATGGTCACCAACCCTCCGGAATGGGAGCACGCGGTCTCAATGGAGTCCGTCAGCCGGCGGCGCAGGCCATCCTTCAGAACAAGACGGTCCACCACCAGGTCGATTTGGTGCTTTTTATTCTTTTCAAGGCTGATTTCTTCCGTCAAATCGTAAAGGATTCCGTCACAGCGCACCCGGGCAAAGCCGGATTTCTTGGCATCCTCGAAGATCTTCTTATGCTCGCCCTTCTTGCCCCGGATAATGGGGGACAGGACGAGAAATCGGGTGCCCTCTCCCAGGGCCTCCACCCGGTCCACGATCTGGTCGATGGTTTGCCGGGCGATTTCCCTTCCGCACTTCGGGCAGTGGGGAATGCCCACCCGGGCCCAGAGAAGGCGCAGATAGTCATAAATCTCCGTTACCGTGCCCACGGTGGACCGTGGATTCTTGGAGGTGGTTTTCTGGTCGATGGAAATAGCCGGAGACAGACCGTCAATGGAGTCCACATCAGGCTTATCCATCTGCCCCAGGAATTGCCGGGCATAGGAACTCAGGCTTTCCACATACCGCCGCTGGCCCTCGGCATAGATGGTGTCGAAAGCCAGGCTGGATTTTCCCGAGCCGGACAGGCCGGTAAAGACCACAAGCTTGTCTCTGGGAATGGTCAAATCCACGTTTTTCAGATTGTTCTCCCGGGCACCCCGGATTCTGATGGTATCATTCATACGGCTTCTCCTTGCCCAAAAATTCATCTGTCTTTTATTATACCACATATCCCAAAAACGCACAAGAACTTTCCAAAACAAAAGTTTGCCAGTGTCCAGAAAGGAACACCCGGAATCGGAAAATGTCAAATTTGGCGTTTTGACAGAAGTCACCAGTTTCTTTTCCATATTTTTGTTGCTATTTCTGCGGACTTATGGTTGCATTTCCCGGAGGTTGGATGCTATAATGTATTCAGAATGCTGTCCGCACAGGCGGGCAGCGGAACTCTACAAAAAGAAAATAAAAGTGAGGTAATTCTTACCATGATTGCTTACGGTGAAAACATTCAGGTTTTCTGCGGTAATTCCAATCCCCAGTTCGCTGAAACCATCTGCAAGAAGCTGGGAATCGAAATGGGCAAGGCCGTAGTCAAGCACTTCGCTGATGGCGAAGCCTCCGTCACTCTGGAGGAAACCGTCCGCGGCGCAGACGTTTTCCTGATCCAGTCCACCTGCAAGCCCGTCAATGACCATCTCATGGAACTGCTGGTTATGATCGACGCCTGCCGCCGTGCATCCGCCGGTCGGATCACCGCCGTCATTCCCTACTTTGGCTACGCCCGTCAGGACCGCAAGGCCAAGTCCCGTGACCCCATCTCCGCCAAGCTGGTCGCCAATATGCTCACTGTCGCCGGCGCTGACCGGATCCTGACCATGGATCTCCACGCCGCTCAGATTCAGGGCTTCTTCGACATTCCTCTGGATCACCTGCTGGGCAACGTTACCTTTGTGGATTACTTCATGACTAAATTCCCCGAGGATGTTTATGACCACGAGAACGACTTTGTGGTCGTCTCCCCCGATGTCGGCTCCGTTTCCCGGTCCCGGGCCTTCGCTGCCAAGATGCACATGGGTCTGGCCATTGTTGACAAGCGCCGTCCCAAGGCCAATGTCTGCGAGGTTATGAACATTATCGGTGATGTCCGCGGCAAGATCTGCATCCTGTATGACGATATGGTGGATACTGCCGGCTCCCTGTGCAACGCCGCCAAGGCTCTGGTAGAAGTTGGCGGTGCCAAGGAGGTTTACGCCTGCGCCACCCACGGTGTCCTTTCCGGCCCCGCATACGAGCGTCTGGAAGCCAGCCCCGTGAAGGAAATGGTCTTCCTGAACACCATTCCCGAGGTCAACAACACCCCCTCCGGAAAGTGCAAGTTCCTGGACGTGGCTCCTGTCTTCGCCCGGGCCATTGAGCACATTCACGGCGGCACCTCCATTGCGGATCTGTTCTGAGCCATGTTTGGAAGCGCCTCCGAAAGCTGGCTGATCGTCGGCCTGGGAAACCCCGGCAAGGATTATGAGCGCACCCGTCACAATTGCGGATTCCGCGCCATTGATATGCTGGCTGAGGACCTGGGCTGCAGGATCGACAAGCTGAGATATCAGGGGCTTTTCTGCCAGACCAATTACAATGGCAAAAAGCTCTTCCTGCTGAAGCCTCAGACCTATATGAATCTGTCCGGTCGGTCTGTCCTCCAGCTCAGTGCCTACTATAACATCCCCCCCACCCGGATCATCGTCCTGTTCGATGATATCTCCCTGGAGCCCGGTCGGCTGCGGATCCGGGCCAACGGCTCCGCCGGTGGTCACAACGGCATCAAGTCCATTATTCAGGAACTGGGCAGCCAGGATTTCCCCCGGGTCAAGATCGGTGTCGGGGCAAAGCCCCATCCGGACGCGGATCTGGCGGATTGGGTTCTCTCCGACTTCTCTGCCGCTGAGGAAAAAGCCCTGGCAGTCTCGCTAAAAAACGCCGGACAGGCTGCCCTCACCATTGTGGAGCAGGGTGTGCCCGAAGCCTCCAACCGGTTTGGAGGAAAAAAGTAACATATTGTCAAAGCGCCACGGAAAGGGGTAGGTAAACTCCCCTTTCCGCTTTGTCACGTGGAGAAAACCCGAATGTCACGCCATTTTTTGAGGTAAATGCCATGGATCAACTACTCTCTTTGCTGAAAACCATTCCCGAGTACAATTCTGTCCTGAATTCCCTTCAGGAAAAGGAAAGCGTTGCCATAACCGGCGTCGGTCAGATCAACCGCAGTCATATTTTCTCCGGCCTGTACCGGGAAATAAAGCGGCCCATGGTCATCATCGTCCAGGACGATATCGCTGCCCGCCGCCTTCAGGAGGAGCTCAAGTGTTTTCTCGGGGATACCGCACCCATTCTCCCCAGCCGGGAGCTGACGCTTTACGATGCCACCGTGGTATCCAGAAGCTGGGAGCAGAAGCGTCTGCGGCAGCTCTATGACCTGGCTACCGGAAAAACCGGGCTCCAGATTCTGACCTGGGATGCCCTGAGTCTGCGGACAATTCCCCGCTCTACCCTGATGGCCTCCGTTTTTACCCTGGAAATCGGGCAGGAATACCCCATTGATCTGCTCACCCGTAAGCTGGTCGCCGCGGGCTACAGCCGCTGTGGCATGGTCGAGGGACCGGGCCAGTTTGCTATCCGGGGTGGTATTCTGGATATTTTCTCCCCTGCCGCCGATCGCCCGGTGCGGGCGGAATTTTTCGGTGACGAGCTGGACACCATGGGTGCCTTCGATCCCGATACCCAGCGCCGAACTGAAAACATCGACACGCTGACGGTCCTGCCCGTAGGCGAGACCCAGCCGGGGCTTCACAGCGGCGGGATTGCGGGGCTTTGCGCGGAGCTAAACCAGATGATCAGCCGCCAGCGCCGACGCAAAAATGTCAACGAATCTTTGATTTCCACCCTGACGAAGGATCTGGAAAAATACGAAAACGGTCTGAGCAATCCGGCCTCCGACCGCTACATGGCCCTGATCTACCCGGAAATGGCTACAGCTATGGACTACATTCCGGCGGATGCCATCGTGGCTGTCTGCGATCAGGGCAGTCTGCACCGCAGTGCCCGGGCCCGCACCGAGGATATGGGAATGCAGCTGGACAGCGTCCTCCAGAGCGGTCTGGTTGCCGGCGAGCTCTGTGACTTTGTCTGCCAGTGGGAGGACTTCTGCGCCTCTCTGGAGGGCCGCACGCTGGTCTATTTCGATGCCTTCGGTGGTACCTCTTACCCGGAGGCCTGTCCTCCGAAGCAGCTGTATCCCATGACTGCCAAGCAGCTGCCCAGCTATGGCGGCAATCTGGAAACTGCCGCCACCGATCTTAAGCACTATCAGAAAATGGAGTTCGGCTCCCTGGTGCTGTGCGGCACCCGCCGCCGGGCTGAGCTGCTGAAGGAAATGCTGAGCGCCAAGGGGATCTCCGCCTTTTTGTGCATTCCTCTGACCACCCTGCCAAAGGCCGGTCAGATTCTCCTTGCCGAGGGAACCCTTCCCTACGGCATGGAATACCCCCTGTCCAAAACCGCTGTCCTTACGGAGGGACAGCTCATTGCAAAAACGGAGCCCCGGCGCAAGGTCGCCAGGAAAACCGGCTCCACCAACCGTCAAAAGCTGAATTCCTTCACCGATCTGACCCCCGGTGACCTGGTGGTTCACGAGAACTACGGCATCGGTCGTTTTGTCGCTATGGAGCAGATCAAGGTGGACAATGCCGTAAAGGACTATATAAAAATCGCCTATCAGGGCTCGGATACCCTTTTCGTTCCCGCCACCCAGCTGGATCTGGTAAGCAAATACATCGGCGGAGGCGGCGAGGATACCAACGTCCGCCTGAATAAAATCGGCTCCGATGCCTGGCAGAAAACAAAAGCCAAGGCCAGAAAAGCGGCGAAGGATATGGCCGGTGAGCTGATTCAGCTTTACGCCGCCAGAAAGCGGCAACTGGGCTTTGCGTTCTCGCCGGACGCGCCCTGGCAGAAGGAATTTGAAGATAATTTCCCCTACCCCGAAACCGACGACCAGCTTCGCTGCATTGCGGATATCAAGCACGACATGGAGGCCCCCCAGCCCATGGACCGGCTGCTGTGCGGTGACGTTGGCTTCGGAAAAACTGAAGTAGCCCTCCGGGCTGTTATGAAGGCCGTTATGGACGGAAAGCAGGTTGCCATTCTGGTTCCCACCACCGTTCTGGCCCAGCAGCATTATCAGACCGCCGTTGCCCGCTTCCGGGGCTTCCCGGTGAACATTGATGTTCTCAGCCGGTTCCGCACGGCCCAGCAGCAGCGGGCCACCATCCAGAAGCTTCGGGCCGGTGCCGTCGATCTGATTATCGGCACCCATAAGCTCCTGCAAAAAAGCGTGGAATTTAAGGATCTGGGGCTGCTGATTATCGACGAGGAGCAGCGCTTCGGTGTCAGCCACAAGGAGCGGCTGAAGGAGATGTCCAAGGGCGTGGATGTACTGACCCTGTCCGCCACACCCATTCCCAGAACGCTGAACATGGCCCTGTCCGGTATCCGGGATATGTCCACCATTGAGGAGCCTCCCGCAGACCGTTACCCCGTGCAGACCTTTGTCATGGAGCACAACACTGCCATCATCGACGATGCCATCCGCCGGGAGGTTGAGCGGGGCGGTCAGGTTTATTACCTCCACAACCGGGTGGAGACCATCGACCAGGTTGCCGGTGCCATGCGCCGCCGGATCCCGGGGCTTTCTGTTGCCGTTGCCCACGGGCAGATGGGGGAGGATGCCCTCGGAGACGTTATGGGTGCCATGGCTGAGGGTGAGATTCAGGTTCTGGTCTGCACCACCATTATTGAAACCGGCCTGGATATTCCCAACGCCAACACGCTGATTATTGAGAACGCGGATCGGTTCGGTCTTTCCCAACTCCATCAGCTCCGGGGCCGTGTAGGCCGCTCCACCCGCCACGCCTACGCCTAGTTTACCTATAAACCAGACAAAAACCTCAGCGAAATTGCGGAAAAGCGCCTTTCCGCCATCCGGGATTTTGCGGAATTTGGCTCCGGATTTAAAATTGCCATGCGGGACCTGGAAATCCGGGGCGCGGGCAACCTTCTTGGTGCCGAGCAATCCGGTCATATGATGAGCGTAGGCTACGATATGTACCTGAAGCTTCTGGACGAGGCGGTTCTGGAGGAAAAGGGCGAAGCTCCCAAGTCCCCGGAATGCACCGCCGACCTGAATGTGACCGCCAATGTGGACAAAAACTATGTCTCCCGGGGTGAGGAGCGCATGGACCTCTACCGCCGGATGGCTGCCATCCGCACCCAGGAGGATGCGGACGACCTGCTGGACGAAATTGTGGACCGGTACGGCGAGCCGCCCAGAGGCGTGCTGAATTTGATCGACATTGCGCTTCTGCGTTCCAACGCCCGGAGTCTGGGCATTCAGGATATCAAGCAGAAGGCCGGGGATGTGTTCTTCACGCTGAGCAATCTGAATTTCGACTCGGTGAGCCAGCTCTGTGGAGATAACGACTACAAAAACCGTCTGGTTTTTGTGGCAGCCGCCAAGCAGCCCACCCTCCGCTTAAAGCTCAGCACCGGGGTGGACAGCCTGAAGCAGTGCAAGGTTTTCATCCAGAAATTCCAAACCTTCCACAATTCTTAAGATTCTGGCCCCACCTCAGCCATTGTTTTTTCCCCGATGTATGGTATAATGACATTCCAAAGAATATCCACCTGTTTCTGAAAAGGAGATGATCGATATGGCAAAAGGTAAGTTTTCTCAGCCCCGGGGCCCGGTGACCTCCACTCCGGAACCGCCTCAGGCCCGGAAGGCCCCGGAGGACAATTGGCAGCCTGTCCAGGATGCCCCCCTGCCCGAGGATGAGGATATGGAGGTTTCCACCCCCGCCATTGAAAAAAATAAAAAGATCGTACTGATTTCTCTTTGTGTTCTGGCACTGGTGCTGGTGATCGGTGTAGTCGTCACCATCGGCTATCTGTTTGGCGGCAGCGATGACGACGGGCTGATTCTCAGCAATGTCCATGTGGCAGGCATCAATCTGGGCGGTATGACCCCGGAGGATGCGGAGAAGGTTCTCCACCAGGCCACGGACCTGACCTACACCAGCAAGGATATGGTGATCCTTCTTCCGGATTCCACCATCACCCTGACACCCGCCAATACCGGTGCGTCGCTGGATGTAAAGGCTGCCGTGGAAGCGGCCTATCAGTATGGACGGACCGGTGGAAGGGCCGAGCGGGAAGCCGCAAGAGCCCAGATTCTCACCGGCGAATACCATATTGCCCTGCTGTCCTACCTTTCTCTGGACACCACATACATTCGCAGGCAGCTGGATGACTACGGCGCAGACTTCAACAGCACCTACGCCCCCTCCTCCTTTACGATGCAGGGTGAAATGCCTGCCCTGGATGCGGAGCATTTTGACAAGAATGCCGTCTGCCAGACGCTGATTCTGAATCCCGGCGCTCCCGGTCGCCATCTGGACATGGATGCCCTGTATAACCGGGTTCTGGATGCCTACAGCTTCAATCAGTTTGAGGTTGACGCACGGAACGATGCCCCGGAGGAGGCACCCGAGCCTCTGGATCTGGCTGCAATTTTTGAAGAATTCTGCGTGGAGGCCGTGGACGCTTCCATGGATATGGAAACCTTCGAGGTCACACCGGAAAGCTATGGCTACGCTTTCGATCTGGAGCGTGCTCAGGAGCTGCTGAGCGAGGCTGCCCCCGGTGCGGACATTGGCATTCCCATGCAGTACGTCATTCCCCAGGTTCTGGGGGACGAGCTGGAAGAGCTTCTGTTCCGGGATGTGCTTGCCTCCTATAAAACCGAGCACACCAATAACGAAAACCGCAACAACAACCTGCGGCTGGCCTGCGCCGCCATCAACGGCTACGTTATGATGCCCGGCGACGAATTTTCCTACAACACCGTTGTTGGAAAGCGGACCGCTGAGGCCGGCTACCTGCCTGCGGCGGCTTATTCCGGCGGACAGACCGTTAACGAACTGGGCGGCGGCATCTGTCAGGTTTCCTCCACACTGTACTACTGCACCCTGCTGGCAGACCTGGATGTAACCGTCCGCCAGTGCCACAGCTATCCCTCCTCCTACATTCCTCTGGGTATGGATGCTACCGTCAGCTGGGGCGGGCCGGAGTTCAAGTTCATTAACAACACCCGCTATCCCATCCGCCTTGAGGCTGAGGTTTCCGACGGATATGTGAAAATCCAGATCATCGGCACCGACGAAAAGGATTACTATGTTGAGATGGAATACAACATCATCTCCACCAAAAACTACGATACCATTTACGAGGAATACCCGGAGAATAACGCCAAGGGCTACAAGGATGGTCAGATCATTCAGAGTCCCTACACCGGCTATACCGTCAAGACCTATAAATGCCGCTATGACAAGGAAACCGGCGAGCTGATTGAGCGTGTTTATGAGGACACCTCCGTTTACAAATCCCGGGACAAGATCATTGCGAAGATCATCAAGGATGAGCCCACGGAGCCTCCCACGGATGCCCCTGCCACCCCGCCTGAGACGGATCCGCCCGTAACCGATCCCCCCGCTACCGATCCCCCTGCCACAGACGCGCCCGTGACCAATCCCCCCGCTGAGGGTCAAACCCCATAACGCAAAGAAGCCCTTCCGCTTACCGCGGAAGGGCTTTTCCTTTTATTCCTTGGCCCGGATGTCCAGATGGTAGTCCACCTGTCCGGCCTGGGTATGCTCAATTTCAATGGAATAAACCAAGTCAATGACACCGCCGTCAGGCACAATGTCATAAAAGACCCGTTCCGCCTTCACACTCATCAGCAGAGCGCCAAGCTCCATCTGATACAGCGATTCATGAGCAACCCCATTCTGAAAAATCATCTGTGAATTCAGGGCTCCGGTCCGGGTCAGCGTCACCTTTCCGGGCTCCACCCGGAAGGTTGTGGTTACCCCTGCCAGGCCGGTCAGTTCGCTCTCCTCGTAGACGATATCCCAGCCCCCGTCCCGGAACTCCATGGTTCCTTCCGTCACCAGCTCGATGGAATCCGGCTCCTGCCCGTCATAGCTCTGGCGGCCCAGGATGGAAAGCACTACGTCCCGCTTCATTCCCCGGCCTCCATAGCCAGCTTCAGAAGCTGGTCGATCAGCTCACCGTAGGGGATTCCGCTGGCGGCGAAGAGCTTGGGATACATGGAAATGGAGGTAAAGCCGGGCAGGGTGTTGATCTCATTGAACACCACCCGGTTTTCATCGTAGGTCACAAAGAAGTCAACCCGGCTCAGACCCTTGCAGCCGATGGCGCTGTAGACCTTGACAGCCGCGTCCCGGACCAACTCTTCCACGTCTCCGGGAATCCGGGCGGGAATATAGGCAACGGAGGTATCCGCAATATACTTGGCATCGTAGTCATAGAAATCTGCGCCGGAATCGATCTCACCAGCTGTGGAGGCTACGGGATTGTCATTGCCCATAACGGCAACCTCCACCTCCCGGCCCCGGATAAACTCCTCAACCAGCACCTTTTCATCATAGGCCGCCGCACCCATAAGGGCATGGGCCAGGGCGCTGCGGTCCGAAGCCTTGGACACGCCCACGGAGGATCCGGTGCCGGCAGGCTTTACGAACATGGGGTAGGAGAACCGGTTTTCCAGCTGGTCCAGTGTGTTTTCCATCCGGTTGTCCAGTTCATTGCGCCGGACCAGCTGCCAGGCAGCCTGGGAAACACCGGCGTGGTCCACCACCAGCTTGGTCAGGGTCTTGTCCATTGCCACGGCGGAAGCCGCCACATGGGGGCCCACATAGGGGATTCCCGCCATCTGTAGCAGGCCCTGCATGGCGCCGTCCTCGCCGTTTTCGCCGTGGAGCACCGGGAATACCACATCAATCCGTTCCCGCACCACGCAGTCGCCCTCGAAGCTCAGCAGGCCCTGGCCCCGGACCGGGGAGATGGCAGCCCGACGGTTGTTGGGATGCTCCCGCCAGGCACCTGTGGGCAGCTGGGAGTAATCACTGCCGCCATAGAGGATCCAGTCACCCTCCTTCGTGATACCGACAGGGAAAATATTATACTTTTCATGGTCAATATTGTTCAGGACCGACTCCGCAGAGCGCAGGGAGACTTCATGCTCCGGGCTGATTCCGCCGAACAATACACAAACACTCAGTTTTTTCATAACACTACGCCTCATTTATTACAAATCAGTTTTTTTAACATATTCCATCTGGAAATCTGGGAACAGCATGCTATAATAGGCTAAAAATCCACCGCAACAGGAGGCACATCATGCAGCTCAATTTAACGAACCGGGAGTTTCGACTCCTGCTGGATATGGTATATATCGGAAACCGGGTCCTGAACTCCACCCGGGGTGAGGACCGCTTTCAGGATTACGACGATATTGAAAGCAAGCTTTTCGCCCTCTGCCGTGACCAGGGCATGGCCGTTCTGGCAGCGCCATGGAACGGAACCACCGTACCTTCAAAGGCCTATGCCGAGGGCGGTATTCACGAAGCCATCGCCTACTACGAGGACAACGTTTTCTACGAAATCCTGGCTGAGGAGCTTTCCCGCCGGGATATGGATTACCCGGAAATTAACGCGGAAAACTACGACGAAATCATTACCCGGATGGACCGGTATATGTCGGAATTTGAGCTTTCCGGTCTGGAACACCTGGTTTTAGAGGAATAGGCCCGGGCCTTACTTTTCCGCCAGCAGGGCTTCTCCCGCCCGGAAAATATCACCGGCACCAACGGTCAGCACAATGTCTCCGGGCTGAATATTATCCCGGAGCCAGGCTGTGACATCCGGAAGAGTTTCACAAAATACGCTGCCGGGAATCTGCTGTGCCAGATCTCCGGAGGAAATGCCGACGGTATTGCGCTCCCGGGCTGCGTAGATCTCCGCAAGCACCACCTGGTCTGCCTTTTTCAGCTCCCGGACAAAATCCGAGAACAGAGCCTTGGTTCTGGTATAGGTATGGGGCTGGAAGGCCAGCACCAGCCGGTGGTCCCCCAGGGAGCGCACCGCTTCAATGGTGGCAGCCAGCTCGTCGGGGTGGTGGGCGTAGTCGTCGTATACGTCCGCGCCATTGTAGGTCCCCTTGAACTCCATCCGCCGTCCCGCACCGTGGAATGCCTGAATTCCCCGGCTTACCGCCTCTCCGGGAATCCCCATCATCCATGCCGCGCCAGCCACTGCCAGAGCATTCAGAGCATTGTGGCGGCCCAGAACCCCAAGATCCACATGGCAGTAGAAGCTGCCGTCGATCATCACATCAAAATGCCGCCAGTCCGGGCACATATTGGCGGCTGTGACCCGGTTGTTTTCCTGCAGGCCGAAGGTCACGCAGGAAATTCCCGCCATTGCCTGACGGGTATGGGCATCGTCTCCGTTGGCAATCACGCCAACGGTTGCCAGCTCGGCAAACTTGTGGAAGGATTTCTGCACATCCGCCAAATCCTTGAAGTAGTCCAGATGATCCGCTTCCACATTGAGGACCACTGCCAGCGTGGGGAAGAAATTCAGGAAGGAGTCACAGTACTCGCAGCTTTCCAGCACGATGGTATCACCATGGCCCACCCGGTGACCTGCGTGAAGCAGGGGCAGATAGCCGCCAATCATAACCGTGGGGTCCGCCTGGGCCTCCATCAGCACGTGGGTCATCATAGAGGTAGCGGTAGTCTTTCCGTGGGTGCCGGAAATGCAGACCGCGTTTTTGTAGGACTTCATGATCTGCCCCCAGGCCTGAGCACGCTCAAAAACAGGGATGCCCTCGGCACGGGCCGCCGCAATCTCCGGATTATCGTTGTGGGCAGCGGCTGTACGAATGACGCAGTCCGCCCCCCGGATGTTCTCCGCGGCATGACCAATCGCCACCTGGATGCCCTGCGCAATCAGCTCATCGGTGGAAACAGAGGAATTCATATCAGAGCCGGTCACATGCATTCCCATGCCCTTCAGCACAAGGCCCAGCGGACGCATGGACACACCGCCGATGCCCACCAGATGGACATGGCAGCCGGGCCTGATATAATTTTCGATACTCTTCATAACCATATATGTTCAATCTCCCGAAAGCGGTATATATTCCTTTATCCGAAGTATTATACATCATTCTTAAGGAGATTACAACTATAAAAATTAGGAGAACAGCGTTATTTTCCCAAAATCCCCGGCATAAATACATTCATATTTCCATTCAGGGATTCATTTATGCACCATGCCCGCCTTCCGCGCAAAATTGATACAGAATCAGACGGGTGCTTCTCTTTTTTCGTCCCTGTGCTATAATGGAGAAAATAAAAGTAAAGGGAGGCGCTTGCTTTTGCTGGAACCCATCGCTTTCATCGTGCGGTAAAGGCTGTCACGAGTGATTTACAGGTGTTGTAGGCAGTCTTTGCCGTTCCGATCGAATAAAAAGCGAAGGAGCGCAAAATGAAATACCTGAATGCAGCACAAATCCTGCCCGGAGAGCTTCTGGAACAGATTCAAAATTACGCAGACGGTGTCTATCTTTACATCCCCCGCCGGGCCGAAGAAAAGCGGCACTGGGGTGCCGGTACCGACACAAAGCTTTATCTGCGTCAGCGTAACCAGGCCATATATCAGGAGCATCTGGCTGGTGTCAGTACCCAGACTCTGGCTGAGCGGTATTTTCTTTCCGTGAAAAGCATCCAGCGGATTCTGGGACAGGTCAGAAAAACCAAATAGGAGAAAGCAGGTGTGTGGTGTTTGCCATGCACCTGCTTTCAGGCCATTCCCCCGGGGCCTCCTCCCTGCGGATAGCGGAAACCGCCACTGTCCGGGCTCCAGCCCGGTCCTTCCCCCGCATCAGCAGTGTACACCGGTCCTCCCCCGGCACCGGCTGGAATTTACCCGGATGATGGGTGTCTGCTTCCGTCACCCTGTATGTCAGCGTGCTTCCCAGAATGTGAATGTAAAACAGGTCTCCCCCCTCCAGAAAGATCAGGTCCCCAAAGACCTTCCCCTCCGGGAGCTCCGCCGGGCCCACCAGCACAGTATGATTGCCCGTGCCCCCGATGGGAAGCGCAGTGCCCTCCATATGCGTCACGCCCCGCTCTGCCTCCGGGCTGTGGTATATGGGCAGCAGAAGGCCCAGCTTGGGGATCTCGATGCTCGCCATGATTCCGTCGGAGAAGCAAAGGATTGTGGGATAGGCCCTTTCAACCGGCTCAGCCCCATCCCCCAGCAGTAAATTCAGATTGTACCACCGGGCCAGATTCTCCTGTAATTGCGCCTGTTCCCCGCTCTGGCGCGCCATATCCCGATCCAGCTGTTCCAGGGTCCCGGCTGCATCCAGTGGCTCTCTGCCGCGGCGTTCTCCGGCAGGCAGCCCCAACACCGCCAGCACCAGCAAAATCCAGCACAGGCTCCGTATTCTCTTGCGCATGATATTCCCTCCCTCTGCGAAACGACAGCTTTCTCTGCCATTATAATATCCGCAGTCTGTCGAAATTCCGCTAACGGAGGTACTCTTCCAGGAAAAACTACTGTCAAAGCAAAAAACACTCCCGGGCGCAAAAGCGCCGGGAGTGTTCTGCTTCAGTTGAACCGGACGATTTTATTCGCCACCCGATAGGCAAAGCCGGCAATGCTCTGGCCCGGCTTTCCGGGAAGGCAGATAAACCACAGGGGCGTGCGGTATCGAAGGTGCTTTGCCCATTTTTCATCATGGGCGATGCAAATGCGCCACATTTCCTCCAGCGTTTCATCCGTCTCCCGGCTTTTGTTCAGCCGGGTAAAAAGGATAGCAATGCCAAGCATCATAAAAATCTCATGGCGCAGGTATCGCCGGAGTCTGGGCTGCCGGATCTGCTCCATGCGAAAGGAGGTAAAGCACCGGTGGCTCACCAGCACCTGATGGGAACAGCGCTTCATCATCGTACTCTGCTGCACCGACTGATCCGGGCGACCGATCCGGTAGCGGTAAAGGTCCGCATTCATGTAGTACATTCTTTCCACATAAGGCAGTGTCTGACATACCATCAGATTGTCCTCATAAAAAATGTGCTTCGGCAGCGGCTGTTCCCATTTGCGCATGGCCTCTGTCCGGAAGGTGCAGGAGTGGATTGTCAGCAACTGGTGGAGCCGGAAGGTTTTTGTCTCCTCCCAGCCAAATATTCTTCCCTGGGGCAGCACATTGGAGTAGTTGATGGAGCGATCCCCTTTTCCGTCCGAATGGACATAGTAGTAATTGGTCACCGCCAGATCCACACCGCCCTGGGCCTCGCAGGCCTCCAGCGCGTCCAGAAAGCCGGGAAAATCACCGCTGAGGGTGTCGTCACTGTCCACGGTTTTGAAATAGATACCCGTGGCATTGCGCAGACCGGCATTGATACCCTCGCCGTGTCCGCCGTTTTCCTGGTGGACCACCTTGACGATGGAAGGATATTTTTCCGCGTAAGCATCGGCAATGGCACCGGTCTGATCCCGGGAGCCATCATCCACAATGATAATCTCCACCCGCTCACCGCCGTCAAGCAGACTGTTGATGCAGTTTTCCATGTAATCCTGAGAATTGTAGCATGGAACGGTAACGGTCAATAATTTCATGCTGAATAACCTCTTTAATGGGGGAGCCAGACCCCGTTTTACACCGCCGTGGGTGTCTTTGGGCCACATTATAGCATATTCCTATTTTATTTGCCACAGATTTCACGCCGTTATTTCTTAAGTTTTTCCTATTTTTTACCTGTGTCACTGCTTATCGCCCTTTTGTCCGGGAAGGTCCCTGCAAAATTTCCGTGACAGCCGACGGCTTTCCCCTTTTTTCTCACTTTTATTGTGCTATTGTTTCACCAGATAACAGAAAGTGAGATGATTGCATGATACTGGGTTCCCGTATCGCCGCGCTGCGAAAGGACGCCGGTCTGAGTCAGGCCGCTCTGGCCTCCCGGATTGGTGTGAGTCCCAGCGCTGTCGGAATGTATGAGCAGGGTCGCCGGGAGCCATCCGGTGACCTCCTGATTGCCCTGTCCCAGCAATTTAATGTCAGTGTGGACTATCTTCTGACAGGCCGGAAGCAGGCCCTGTCCCCCGCCCCCGCCCTTCCGGGACTGGAGTCCCTTTCCCGGGAGGAGCTGATTGTCCTGATTGCCGCGCAGCTGCTGGAGGGACTGTAAGAAAAAGCGGTGGGGCCCGGAAGGTCACACCGCTTTTATTCCGTTTTCTGCGCTCAAAGCAGGTCAGGGGCTACAATTTCGTAGATATCTCTCCCGGTCAGCGCGTCGAATTCCTGCTTAAGCTTCAAATTTGCGTCCCACTTCTCCCGGGGATACGCACCATAGCGGGCCGCCACATCCGCCATTCGGTCTTCCATTCTCACAACGCCCTCACTGCCGGCCAGGGAGTCGCACAGCTGGATCAGCCGGTCGTATACATCAAAGGTCGTTTCATGCAGCAGGCTTTCAAGGAAGCACTGGTCCTCCACCGGTATATCCATCCTGCCAATGTAGCTGTCCAGCCGGGGAACCGAAAAGGAATGGGTAAGGCAGACTTTGGCAACTGCCGGATACCCCAGCTCCATCATATACCGGTATCCGTCATAAACGTGGGCCAGATGGCCGGTTCCAAACCGTCTTCCGATATCGTGCAGAAGGGCCAGCACATTGGCCTTCTCCCCATCCAGTCCCGCCGCCAGGGCAATGCTCCGGGCGCACTGGGCCGCGATACGGCAGTGGTTTCCCCAGGGGCCGGGATTATGGGGCTCCGCCTCCCGCAGAATCGCCTCCGCCGTATTTCTGTCCGGGTACAGTCTCATTGCATAGCCTCCAGCGCCAGTGCGTTCTGGGTCCGATAGAGCTGGGAATAGATGCCGCCGGTCTTCAGCAGCTCCCCATGGGTTCCGCACTCGGCAATCACGCCATCGGCAATGGACACAATCCGGTGTGCCGCCCGGATTGTGCTGAGCCGGTGGGCAATAATCAGGGTTGTCCGGCCTCTGGCAAGGGCATCAAAGGCCCGCTGGATTTTCGCCTCCGTCACGGAGTCCAGCGCAGAGGTCGCCTCGTCCAATATCAGGATCGGCGGATTTTTCAGGAAAATGCGCGCAATGGCAACCCGCTGCTTCTGTCCACCGGACAGGAGGGTGCCCCGTTCGCCCACATAGGTCTGGAAGCCGTTGGGCATTGCCATGATATCCTCGTAAATTTCCGCCTTTTTCGCCGCTTCCACCACTTCCTCCATGGTTGCGCCGGGCTTTCCATAGCGGATGTTTTCAAAAATCGTATCCGCAAACAGGAATACCTCCTGCTGAACAATACCGATATTCTCGTGAATGCTCTTCTGGGTCACCTCCCGGATATCCAGGTCATCAAGGCGGATCGCGCCGCCGGTCACATCGTAAAACCGGGGAATCAGCTGGCACAGGGTGGATTTTCCGCCGCCGGAGGGGCCAACAATCGCCACCGTCTCACCGGGCTCCACATGAAGTGTAATGCCGTGGAGCACATCCAGCGCGCCATCGTAGGTAAAGGTTACATTTTCCACATCGATTTTGCCCTTCACCTGGGTCAGCTCCCGGGCGTTTTCCTGATCCCGGATGGTGGGCTCCATCCGCATGATGGAAACAAAACGGTTGAGGCCCGCAAAGCCGTTGGCAAACATCTCAGAGAAATTAGCCAGTCTGCGCATGGGATTGACAAAGGCGGTAATATACAGGCTGAAGGTCAGCAGATCCAGATAGTCCATTTGGTCCTTCATCACGAAATAGCCGCCGATGCCGATTACCACCACGTTGAGACTGCACAGAAAAAACTCCAGAGAACTGTTGAACAAGCCCATTGCCTTGTGAAACTCCCGCTTGGAGGTTTTATAGATCTCATTGGCTGCGGCAAAGCGGGCCTTTTCCACCTCTTCATTGGCAAAGGCCCGGGCCGTCCGGACACCGGACAGGCTGCTTTCAATCTCCTGATTGATGTAGCCCGTCTTTTCCTTGGCATTGGCGGATGCCCGGCTTCTGCGCTTGCGCAGGAGCATGACCACCACCAGAAAAATCGGAATCATCATTGCCACAACCACCGCCAGCTGCCAGCGGATGGACCCCATGACCACCAGGGCACCCACAATGGTCAGGGCGGAGGTGATGATATCCTCCGGCCCATGGTGGGCCAGCTCCGTCAGCTCGAACAGGTCGCTGGTCAGCCGGCTCATCAGCTGACCCGTGCGGTTTTGGTCATAGAAATCAAAGCTCATCTCCTGCATATGGTCAAACAGATCCTTTCGGATATCCGCCTCAACCCGGATGCCGAAGGTATGACCGTAGTAGGCCACGATGTAATTGAGCACCGAGCGCAGTACATAGCTGCAAACCACCACCGCCATTACGGTAAAGAAGGTACGGTACATCTGATTGGGGAGCATATCATACAGTGCGGACCGGGTGACCAGCGGAAATGCCAGATCAATTGCCGCAATTCCAACTGCGCAAAGCACGTCGATCAAAAAGAGTTTTCTGTGGTTTTTAAAATAGGAAAGGAAAATGATTAAGGGGCTTTTCTTCTGAAATTCCTGGGTTGTCATCGCATAAACCTCCATTCTCTCCTATTATTATACCGAATCTGCGAAAAGTTGCAAGGACAAGTTTTGACTTTTTTCCATATTGTGGTATACTGGTGGGGAAAAGCATTGTTTAGGGAGGGATACTGTGGAAATTCTTTACTCCGACCCGAATTTCGCTGTATGCATCAAGCCTTTGGGGCTGGATTCGGAAAAAGAGGTTCCCGCAGCCCTTGCGGAGGCTCTGGGCGGCGAGATTTACCCCATTCACCGTCTGGACAAAAATGTTGGCGGGGTCATGGCCTATGCCAGGACAAAGGCCGCCGCAGCGGCCCTGTCCCGGGCTGTTCAGGACGGCTCTCTGGTAAAGGAATATGTGGCACTGGTCCACGGGTTGCCGCCGGAATCCGGAGACTGGGAGGATCTTCTGTTCAAGGACAGCGGCAAAAACAAGGTATTTGTTGTAAAAAAGGAGCGGAAGGGTGTAAAAAAAGCCCGGCTGGAATTTACCCGCCGGAGCGCCGGAGCGGTTTCGCTGGTGCACGTGCGCCTGCACACCGGGCGCAGCCACCAGATCCGGGTCCAGTTTGCCAGCAGGGGCTTTCCTCTGGTGGGGGACCACAAGTACGGTGCCCGGGACGATGAAACCGCCCCCAGGCTCTTTTCCTGCCGGCTGACCTTCCCATGGCGGGGAAAGGTCCTCTCCTTTGAGTCGCTTCCCGACTGGGCGTAAAAACAGAATCAAAAAGTGCCCCTGCGCAGCGGTGAAAACCATTGCGCAGGGGCGTTTTTCTGTTTTCAAAGTATTACTTCAGGCCGAAGTCCACTGTGATACCGGCAGAGGACCAGCCCCCATCCTGCATTTTGGGGGATTACACCAGCATCAGCTCGCCGTTCACGGCATCCACCGTTACGATCTGTCCGGGCAGTACGTCTCCCCGGAGCAGGCGCTTGCTCAGCATAGTCTCCACGGTATGCTGGACGTAGCGGCGCAGAGGACGGGCACCGTACTGGGGATCATAAGCCGCGTCCACAATGGCCCGGGCAGCAGCATCCGTCAGCGTCACACGGATCTGCTGATCCTCCAGCCGGCGGTTCAGCCCGGCAATTTGCAGGTCTATGATTTGGGTCACGTTCTCCCGGGTCAGGGGCTTGTAGAACACGATCTCATCCAGCCGATTCAGGAATTCCGGACGGAAAGATCTCCGCAGGAGCCCCTCCACCTGGGCCTTTGCCTGTTCGTCGATGGTTCCATCGGCATTGATGCCCGAAAGGAGATACTCCGAACCCAGATTGGAGGTCAGGATAATTACCGTATTCTTGAAATCCACGGTTCTGCCCTGGGAATCCGTAATCCGTCCGTCATCCAGCACCTGCAGAAGGATGTTGAACACATCCGGATGGGCCTTCTCCACCTCGTCGAACAACACCACGCTGTAGGGCTTCCGGCGGACGGCCTCCGTCAGCTGACCGCCCTCCTCGTAGCCCACATATCCCGGAGGCGCACCGATGAGCCGGGATACGGAGAATTTCTCCATGTATTCGGTCATATCAATACGCACCAGATTGGCTTCATCGTCAAACAGGGCCTGGGCCAGCGTCTTTGCCAGTTCTGTCTTGCCAACGCCGGTGGGGCCCAGGAACAGGAAGGAGCCAATGGGTCGGTTGGGATCCTGAATACCGGCGCGGCTGCGCTGAATGGCCTCCGTCACCGCCTGAACCGCCTCGTCCTGACCGATCACGCGCTTGTGGAGCGTTTCATCCAGATGCAGAAGCTTCTCCCGCTCGCCCTGAACCAGCCGGGAAACCGGAATGCCGGTCCAGCGCTCCACAATTCGGGCAATTTCTTCGTCGGTGACCCGGTCCCGGAGAATATTGCTTTCCTTTGCGGATTGGGCCTTCTGCTCCTCCGCCTCCAGTGCCTTCTGGGCCTCCGGCAGGCGACCATATTTCAGCTCGGCAGCCTTCTCCAGGTCATAGCGCTGCTCAGCGGATTCAATCTGCCGGTTAAGCTCCTCAATTTTCTCACGCAGCTGCTGGATCCGGCCAATGGCATTCTTTTCATTCTCCCACTGGGCCTTCATGGCATTGAAGGAATCCCGCTCCTCTGCCAGCTCCTTTTGCAGCTGCTGCAGGCGGGTCTTGCTGAGCTCGTCCTCTTCCTTTTTCAGCGCCGCTTCCTCAATTTCCATCTGGATAATTTTCCTGGAAACCGTGTCCAGCTCGGTGGGCATGGAGTCCATCTCCGTCCGGATCTGGGCGCAGGCCTCATCCACCAGATCGATAGCCTTATCCGGCAGGAACCGGTCGGTGATATAGCGGTGGGACAATGTGGCTGCGGAAATCAGGGCGGAATCCGCGATTTTTACGCCATGGAACACCTCATACCGCTCTTTGAGGCCACGGAGAATGGCGATGGTATCCTCCACCGTAGGCTCATCCACCTGTACCGGCTGGAACCGGCGCTCCAGGGCGGCATCCTTTTCGATATACTGGCGGTACTCATCCAGAGTGGTGGCACCGATGCAGTGGAGCTCACCCCGGGCCAGCATGGGCTTCAGGAGGTTGCCCGCATCCATGCTGCCCTCGGTTTTGCCGGCACCCACGATGGTGTGCAGCTCATCGATGAAGAGGATGATTTTGCCGTTGGATTCCTTTACCTCATTCAGGACGGCCTTCAGCCGCTCCTCAAATTCGCCCCGGTACTTGGCACCAGCAATGAGAGCACCCATATCCAGGGAGAAAATGGTTTTCTCCTGGAGATTCTTAGGCACATCCTTCTTCACAATCCGCTGGGCCAGTCCCTCCGCGATGGCGGTTTTGCCGACACCCGGCTCACCAATCAGAACAGGGTTGTTCTTGGTTTTCCGGGACAGAATCCGAATCACATTCCGGATTTCCACATCCCGTCCGATTACAGGATCCATCTTCTGCTCCCGGGCCCGCTTTACCAGGTCGGTACCGTACTTTTCCAGAGCATCGTAGGTTCCCTCGGGACTGTCGGAGGTGACCCGCTGATTGCCCCGGACTGCCTGAAGGGCTTTCAGCGCATCCTCTCTGGTAATGCGGTAAGTTTCAAGCAGGGCTTTCACGCCGCCCCGGGCCGTATCCAGCAGGGCCAGGAACAGGTGCTCCACAGAGACAAATTCATCCTTCATCTGCTTTGCCTGCTCCTCCGCTGCCGTCAGGGTAGCGTCGGTATCCGCGGTGATATAAAACCGATCCGCCTCCCGGGAGCCGGTAACACCGGGGATTTTCCGAAGCTCTGCATTCGCCGCTGCCTCCAGACTCTCCACCGTTACGTCCATTTTCCGCAGAAGCTGAGGAATCAATCCGCCCTCCTGCCGGAGCATTGCCAGCAGCAGGTGAATCTGATGAAGCTCCTGATGGTTGTTTGCCACTGCGATTTTTTGGGCACTCTGGACAGCTTCCAGAGACTTCTGGGTATAGTTGTTGAAATTCATAGCTATCCTTCCTTTCGTTTTAGCACTCTCTGGTTGAGAGTGCTAATTCATTTATCCTTACTATACCCCATTTTCCCAAAAAGTCAAGAGCCCATCCAAATGGCTACAAAAAATTAACATATTGTGCATTATGTACAAGCACAGACAACGATTTTTTCCTCGCTTCATACTTACTTAACAATTTCACCCTTATTTTTTAAAACCCCCGGGCTATAATAAGAGCGTAAATAAAAATTCTTGCTTTTCTTCTTTTTTCATTTTCTTACCTCTCTTTTTCTCAGAAAAATCCCCGGTGCGGTCTGGTCAACCACATCGGGGATTTTTCACTGTCTTTTTTACTGTGTCAGCTTTTCCAGCTTGGAGATATAGCCGGTGGAATTGAGCATCATCGGATAGTTAATCACCAGGCATTGATCCACGCCCTGGCTTTCCGCAAAGGCCTTCAGGTCGATATCGCTGTTGATGGCGAAATACTCACGGGGATCGATCAGGATGATCTTGGAATAGTGGCTTGTCAGCCAGGAGATCAGGGCATTGCCATAGCTCTCCTTCATAACCAGGATGCAGGGGCCCTCCACATCCGTCTCCACAATGGTAATGGGATGGTCGCCGCCCATAAAGGTCAGGTATTTGTTGTCCACCTCATCACGAATGTAGCAAACCGTGCCCATGAGGATGCCGTCGTTCAGCTTTGTGTTGGAATAATAGTAGGTCGTGCAGTTTGCAAAGGGCTTCCAGTAGTACACTGTATCCGGGTTTTCCTTCAGCACGGAGCTCTGGGGATAGTTGGAAATGTAGGTATACATGGAGCCGACAAAATTGTCCCACTGACCGGTCTCGAACCGGTCCTGGCTTTCCGACGTAAAGCCCACCGCCTTGCACAGTGCGGTATACGCATAGTAGGCGCCCAGATGGGTCCAGTGATGGTCCGTCCGGAAGTAGATATATTCATCCGTGTGCTGAGCCAGCACAGAGTATGCGTCCACATAGTGAACATTGCTGCCGATGCTTTCCTTGCACAGCTGGAACATGGCGCTCTGGGAATAGTTGCCGGTATGGTATTCGGATCCCGTGTAAAATTCCGCGGAATTCGGCACCGGCATCACATAAGTATCCACATCCGGCCCCAGCGTATCGGCAATGGCCGTCACCGCCGCGGCATAGGACTTAATGGCGTCCTTGTTCATATAGGGCGCGTCAATGGCACGGTTGCCGATGAGCAGCACATTTCCCAGCATTTCCGTTTGCGCATCCGGTTCTGTCTGCTTCACGGTCTCCTGAGTCTCCCCGGTGGCATCCGGTTCCCCCTCGGTAGAGGCGGTGGTTTCATCGGTTTTCAGGGCTTCACCGCCGGCGGCGGCGCTGGAATTAAAGTCCAGAACCAGGGATGCATCCCCCTCGGAGGTAAGACCGCTGAAATAGTAAAAGCCGTTCAGACTTTTATTATTTTCCAGAAGCTTTTCCCGGTTGGGAAATGTATCCGCGTAATACTCCCGCATATCATCCAGAAGACTGCCGTCCAGCAGGGAGGAAAAAGTGATTGTAGGGAAGGTTTTCAGCTTCCGCTTTTCCGATTCGGAGTACTCCGGGTCCTTGTCGAAAACGGACACCAGACCGATAATGAGCATTCCCGCCAGCAGCAGACCGCACAGCAGGCTATAAATTCGTTTCATATTCATGGAGCCACGCCTTTCTCAGAAATTCGCATAGATCGACGGTGCGCTGGTGGAGCCCACCAGGGACACGGTGCACAGCCACAGCAGCAGGCAAATCACCATGAAGGTCACCGCCAGATAGGCCACCCGGGCCCCAGTGATCTGGTTGCCCTTTCTGCGGCGGCGGCCCATGCCGCACATACCGGCAAAAATCTGTCCTCCCATCCGGGGCAGCGGGCTGGAGCCGATGGCACAGACAATCAGCAGCGGCAGGGCGTTGAGGAATTTCGTCCAGACGCCCGCACCGGCAAAGCCGCTCAGGCCAATCATGGCCCCCATGGCAGTTCCCAGGCTGCTCAAATCCTCATGGGAGAAGATCACCCAGCCGAACAGCACCAGAATCAGGGTAATCGCCGTCCGCACGCCGTCATGCAGGGTTTCCAGCATGGGCATAAGCTGCTTTTCAATGGTCAGCAATACAAAGAAGTACAGGCCCCAAAAAACATAATTCCAGCTGGCACCATGCCACAGGCCCGTCAGTGCCCAGACCACCAGCATATTCACCACACGCCGGGCATTTCCCTTCCGGTTGCCTCCAAGGGGGATGTACACATAGTCCCGGAAGAAGCTTCCCAAGCTCATATGCCAGCGCCGCCAGAACTCGGTAATGGATTTGGAGGTATAGGGCAGGTCAAAGTTTTCGCAGTATTTAAAACCAAAGATTCTGCCAAGGCCAATTGCCATATCCGTGTAGCCGGAGAAATCAAAATAAATCTGGAACATGAACATGATTGCACCAAGCCAGGCCGCCACAAAGCTCTGACCGGTGGAGGTGCCCGCCAGCTCCGCTACCACTTTGCCCGCGTAGTCCGCCAGCAGGACCTTCTTCGCCAGGCCGAACACGAAGCGCTGTGCACCCTCAAAAATCATTCTGGGATTGGTGCTGCGCTGGGTCAGCTGGGGGGCGATCTGCTCGTAGCGGACAATGGGGCCCTGCAGCAGCTTGGGGAACATGGTCAGGTACAGCAAAAGATTGAAAAAGCTTTTCTCCGCCGGAACCTTTTCCCGGTATACATCCACCAGATAGGAAATCACGGAGAATGTGTAAAAGGAAATGCCGATTGGCAGCACGGTGGTCGGCTCCCGGAACGCAAAGCCGATGCTGTTCAATCCCTTCACCATGCCCTTCAGGCCGGAAAGCAGCAGTCCGCCCTCCACGCCAAGGCCTACCATGCCCAGGAAGAAGTCCAGATATTTAAAAACCGCCAGAACGAGAATATTGACCGCCACCGGCAAAAGCACGGTAGCCCGGTCCTCCGGGTCCATGCGCAGCGCGAACCGGTAGTTCAGATAGCTGAGACCCGCCATCAGCAGCACATAAATCGGCTGGCCCATGGCGTAAAACAGCAGACTCACCACCAGCAGGACGGTATTTTTTTTGCGGATGTCCGGCATAAAGAAATAAACCACCAGCGTCAGCGGCAGCAGAATATATAAAAAATACAGATTGGAAAATTCCATGGTCCCCACCTCTTGCTTCTTCTGTAAGCCCCGTCGAACAGGCCTTTTACCGGCCTGCCGCAAAATATGTTATGTTAAGTATAGCAGAGCAAGGGCCTGTTTTCAACCTAATTATTTCTTAAGATACAAAAAAGGACAGCCCGGAGATGCTCTCCAGGTTGTCCTATGTTCATTATTTCTTTGCGGCGGCAACGCAGTCCCGGACGATCTGCTCCATCTGGGGCAGCTTCCGCTGCATATCCCGGGCCAGGGCAATCTGGCAGCGGGTACGCACCAGGTTGTGCTCCGGGGAATTGATCTTGAAATACAAATCCCCATCGATATAGTCCGTCAGGAAGCGGGTCGCCAGCTCCACCGTCAGGCAGAAGCAGCTCAGCGCCAGGGTATCGATCTCCTTCTGGGTCAGGGTTCCCGCGGTCATTTTCAGGAAGCCCTCCGCGAAGCCCCGGAAAATATCCAGATTCACGCCGGCCTTCTCCGGCTCCGGGCAATCCTCCTCCACATAATTCGCGGCAAAGCGGATGGCATCTCCGAAATCGTGTCCCACCAGTCCGGTCATGACCGTATCCAGGTCAATTACCACCATGGCGTTGCCGTCCACCGGGCTAAAAAGCACATTGTTGATCTTGGTATCGTTGTGGGTTACCCGCAGAGGAAGCGCACCGTCCTGCTGCAGCTGTGTCAGGCTGCAGGCCAGCTCCCGGACCTCCTGCAGATAGCCCAGCTCCTCCCGGACCTTGGCAACCCGGCCCACCGGGTCCAGCGCCACCGACCGGTCCAGGGTCTCAAAGCGCTTGATGGTATTGTGGAAATCGGGAATCGTCTCGTACAGAGCATCGGTATCGAAATCCGCCAGCTCCATCTGGAATTCACCGAAGGCCCGTCCGGCGCTGCGAATTACCTTCATATCCTCCACCGTGTTATAGGTCACGGAGGGAATGAAGTTGGTCATCCGCCAGAAATTATCGCCGTCAATGATGTAGGTCTTTCTGTCCGCCGTATGGTGGAAATGGAGGGCCAGCTGACCGGGCTTTTTCTCCCGGATGTGCTCCGTCACCTTGTCGATATTCTCCATCAGCTCCACAGGATGGCGGAAGGCATAGGTATTAACGTTCTGCACAAGGAAGGACTTGCGCATTCCGTCCTCCATCTGAAACTTCACTTCATATGTCTTATTCACATTTCCAACCTGGATGGTTTCAAAACCCAGGAAGGTGCCTTTAATGCAAAACTGGCTGCAAACATCCTGCAGCTTATGAAAGAGGTCCATATATTCGCGTCCTTTCAAATCCGCCGGAGCGGAAAGGGGAAATGTCACCTTTTCTCACAGGTGTTAGTAAATTTTAATTCATTTTCACCCGTTTGTCAATCTTTTAGGAAAATACCGTCAAAATAAACCACAATTTCCCATTTTATCCAGCAAAATGCGCTCTTTCCGTCAATGAAAATGCCCAGCCGGCAGGCTGGGCATTCCAATTATGTAGCTTCGGGGAACAGCCGCGCAATGGCGCTGCAGGCCGCGTCCTGCTCTGCCCGCTTTTTGCTGCTGCCGCTGCCGGTGCCCTCCACGGTGCCGTTGATGCTCACCGTCACCTGGAAATGCTTGTCGTGATCCGGGCCGGACTCACCGACCAGAGTGTAGGAAATCACCTGATTCTTTTTCTGCTGGACCAGCTCCTGCAGCTGGGTCTTGTAATCTGCGTTGTGAAGCTTGGTAACAGGAACCTCCACCAGAATAAAACGCTGGACGATTCCCAAAGCCGCCGGGATTCCGCCGTCCAGGAAGGACGCGGCAATCACAGACTCCATTGCGTCCGCCAGAATGGAATTCCGGGAGCGTCCGCCCCCCTGCTCCTCTCCGTGGCCCAGCAGCAGATGGGTGCCCAGACCAATCCGGTTCGCTGCCGCAGCCAGGGTCTGCTCGCATACCATGTCCGCCCGCATCCGGGTCAGCTCGCCCTCCGGGCGGTTGGGGAAATTCTGATACAGATATTCCGCCACCAGCATTCCCAGCACGCTGTCACCCAGAAATTCCAGCCGCTCATTGCTCAGCAGGCTGTTGTGCCAGCGCTCATTGGCATAGGAGGAGTGGGTCAGCGCGTTCTGCAAAAGGGAAATATTCCGAAATTTATAGCCAATGGCTGTTTCCAGATCCTTTATCATTGGGCGCTCTCCTTCAGTTTTGCCATCTGCTGCAAATCCTGCTCCAGACTTCCGTTTACGTCCACCGCCGCTGCCTCAGCAGCCTGCCGGATGGCATTGCGGAACGCCAGTGCGTCAGAGGCACCGTGGGCCTTGATTACCGGCTTTTTGATGCCCAGGAACTGGGTTCCGCCGATGGTACGGTAGTCCAGCATTCCCATAACCTCGTCCACACCCGGCTTGCACAGCAGGTAGCCCAATCCTGCGGGAATAGCTCCCAGGAATTTGCTCGTGCGCTTAAAGATCTTGTGCTTCATCAGACTGCCCATGAACATGGCAGTGCCTTCAATAGACTTCAGAAGCACATTGCCGGAAAAACCATCGCACACAACCACATCCACCGCGCCCAGAGGAACATCCCGGGCCTCAACATTGCCCACGAAGTGGATAATGCCCTGCTCCTTCGCCCGGGTCAGCAGGCTGTAGGCCTCCTTTTGCAGCGCCGTTCCCTTGGAATCCTCGGTGCCGATGTTCAGAAGGCCCACCTTAGGCTCCTTCACACCCAGCACATTTCTGGCATAGGCCGCGCCGACAATGCCAAACTGAAGCAAAAATTCCGGGGTGCATTCCGCATTGGCACCGCAGTCACAAATCACGGTTTTACCGCCGGTCTTATTGGGGAACGCAGGGGCCATTGCTGCCCGCCGGATGCCCTTGGCCCGCTTGACAATCAGTGTGGCACCGGTAAGAAGCGCGCCGGTGGAGCCGGCGGACACAAACGCGTCACCCTGGCCATCGGCAAGCATTTTCAGACCGATGACCATGGAGGAATTTTTCCGCTTGTGGATTACGGAGCCGGGATCATCGTGCATATCCACCACATCATCGGCATTGGCTACCTCCATCCCCTCAGGAAGGGTGTCGATGCCGTGCTTTTTCATGACCTCCAGAATCTCCTCACCCCGTCCAACCAGGGTGATCTGGGTCCCCCATTTTTTCGCCGCTTCCATTGCGCCTACAACGGCTGCCTCAGGTGCGTTATCGCCGCCCATTGCGTCGAGAATGATCTTCATATGTCACACCTCTTTCTCAAATACCGGCTGCAACCAGCCCATCGATCACTTCCAGGGACCGGTTGGCAATTGCCAGATTCTTTTCTGCTTTTTTCCGGATCCGCTTTTCCAGAGGATCGATAATGCTGAAATTCACATTCATGGGCTGGAAATTCTCAACGGATTCATCGCTTATGTACCGGCCCAGGGCGCCAATGGCAGTGGTTCCCGGGAAATCCGGCAGCGGTCTGCCCTGAACCTTTGCCGCCATAGCCACCGCTGCCAGATAGCCGGAGGCGGTGCTCTCCACATAGCCCTCCACACCGGTCATCTGCCCGGCGAAGGCCACCAGCGGATTTCTGCGGTCCGCATAATACCGGTCCAGCAGCTGAGGGCTGCGCAGGAAGGTATTGCGGTGCATAACGCCATAGCGGACAAATTCCGCCTCCCGCAGGGCCGGAATCATGGAGAAAACCCGCTTCTGCTCGCCAAATTTCAGGTGGGTCTGGAAGCCCACCAGATTATACACCGTTCCCGCCGCGTTGTCCTGCCGGAGCTGAACCACCGCATAGGGCTCCTTGCCCGTATTGGGGTCCACCAGACCCACAGGCTTCAGGGGGCCATAGCGCAGGGTGTCAAAGCCCCGGCGGGCCATGACCTCCACGGGCATACAGCCTTCAAATACGTTCTTATCCTCAAATCCGTGGACGGGAGCCTCCTCAGCCCCGGTCAGCTCCCGGACAAAGGCCTCATACTGCTCCTTATTCAGGGCGCAGTTGATATAGTCCGGTGTTCCCCGGTCGTAGCGGCTCTGCCACCAGGCCAGGCTCATATCAACGGACTCGGCAGTCACCAGGGGTGCGGCTGCATCGAAGAAATGCAGATACTCCGTCTGACCAAAATAATTGCCGATGGCCTGAGACAGCCCTTCGCTGGTCAGCGGTCCCGTTGCCACGATCACCGGGGCTTCGGGAATCCGGGTCACCTCTTCATCGATCACCGTAATCATGGGATGGGAGCGGATTTTCTCCGTAACCATCCGGGCAAAGCCGCCCCGGTCCACCGCAAGGCAGCCACCGGCTTCCACCCGGGTTGCCTCCGCGCAGGCCATAATCAGGCTTCCGCAGCGGCGCAGTTCCTCCTTCAGCAGGCCCACGGCATTTTCCAGCCGGTCGCCCCGGAGGGAATTGGAGCACACCAGTTCCGCAAAATCCGGGCTGTGGTGCGCCGGGGTCATCTTATGGGGCTTCATCTCGTAAAGCTCCACCGAAATGCCCCGCTCCGCCAGTTGCCAGGCAGCCTCGCAGCCGGCAAGGCCGGCGCCGATCACTTTTACTTTCATGCCTTGCCCTCCGCTTTTTTGGTCTTTTTCGCAGTTGTCTTCTTAGCCGTGGTTTTCCTGGCTGCGGTTTTCTTGGCCGGAGTTTTCTTCGCCCCGGTCTTCCCAGTGGAGGGCTGCTCCCCGGATTCGCCCTCCGGCTCACCGGCAGCGCTTTCCTCTCCGGCTTTTTTCCTGTAGTAGCCCCGCTTATCCTCCGGGAGGAAATCCTCACAGCTTTCATTGATGCAGAAGGGCTTCATGCGGCCCTTTCCGGATTTTTTAAAAAGGGTCTGTCCGCATTTGGGGCAATCCTCCGCCGTGGGAACATCCCAGCTCATAAAGCCGCAGTCGGTTCCCTTCTCGCAGGCGTAGAAGGCGTAGCCCTTCTTGGATTTCCGCTTCAGCATTCCGCTGCCGCACTTGGGGCAGCGGCCCGGCATCCGTTCCACCAAAGGCTTGGCATTGCGGCACTCCGGGAAGCCGGGGCAGGCCAGGAACTTGCCGAACCGGCCCATTTTTATAACCATTTTCCGTCCGCAGAGCTCGCAGATCTCATCGGTTTCTTCCTCCGGGACCTTCAGCCGAACACCCTCCAGAGCTGTCTCGGCCTCCTCCAGCTCCTTATGGAAGCCGTTGTAAAAGCTTGCCAGCAGATCCTTCCAGTCCCGCTGACCTGCTTCCACAGCGTCCAGCTGGGCCTCCATGTGGGCGGTGAACTCCACATCGATAATGTCCTCAAACCGGTCCACCATCAAGCCGGTGACCACCTCGCCCAGAGCTGTCGGTGCCAGCCGCTTCTCCTGCTTGAGCACATACTCCCGGTCCTCAATGGTGGAAATGGTTGCCGCATAGGTGGAGGGACGACCAACGCCCTTTTCCTCCATTGCCTTGACCAGCGTCGCCTCCGTATACCGGGCTGGGGGCTGGGTAAAATGCTGCTGCTTTTCAATTTTGGAGGCCTTTGCCTTCTCCCCGGTCCGCAGATCCGGCAGCGGAGAGCCGACGGCCTCAGCCTCCTCGTCCCGGCCCTCCTCGTACACGGCGATGAAGCCCGGGAAGCGCATACTCTGATGCGTTGAACGGAAGGTATGACCGCCGCATTCCGTGTCAATGGACACGGTATCATAGACCGCGTTAGCCATCTGTGTTGCCACAAAGCGGCTCCAGATCAGCTTATAGAGCTTATACTGTTCCCTGGTCAGGCTGTCCTGGATGGCCTCCGGGTCCAGTCGCACATCTGTGGGCCGGATCGCCTCATGGGCATCCTGGGCGCCTGCCTTGGTCTTGAACACATGGAAGCTGCCGTAGTAATAGTCATCGCCATAACGGCTGCGGATAAAGCCGGCTGCCGCCGCCATTGCCTCGTCGGACAGTCGCAGGGAATCGGTACGCATATAGGTGATAAGGCCCAGTGTGCCCTCGCCCGCCACGTCAACGCCCTCGTAGAGCTGCTGGGCAATTGCCATCGTCCGCTTGGGGGTCATTCCCAGCTTCCGGGATGCCTCCTGCTGGAGGGTGGAGGTGGTAAAGGGGGGGGCGGCTGAGCGCTTTTTCTCCGCCTTCTTCACATTGGTAACGGTGAAGTCCTTTCCGGTAATGTCATCAATGACCGTCTGGACCTCCTGAACGCTGTTCAGCTCCCGCTTCTTGTCCTCGCCCCAGTAGTTGGCCGTAAAGCTGCCGCTTTTCTCCGTCCGCTCCAGCTCCACATCCAGCGACCAGTACTCCCGGGGCTGGAAGGCCCGGATCTCATTTTCCCGGTCCACCACCATCCGGGTCGCCACGGACTGGACACGTCCCGCAGACAGGCCCCGGCGGACCTTCTTCCACAGCAGCGGAGAGAGCTGATAGCCCACGATCCGGTCCAAAATCCGCCGGGCCTGCTGGGCATCCACCAGGTCGTAGTCAATTTCCCGGGGATTGCGGATGGACTCATTGACCACCTTTTTGGTGATTTCGTTAAAGGTTACCCGGTGGGCTTTTTCGTCCGGCAGCTGGAGCAGCTCCTTCAGATGCCAGGAAATGGCTTCGCCCTCCCGGTCCGGGTCCGTTGCCAGATACACGGTATCCACCTGAGATGCCGCTTTTTTCAGGTCCTTAATCAGATCCTCTTTTCCCCTGACCGGGATATACTGGGGTGTAAAATTGTTTTCAAGATCCACGCCCATTTTGCTTTTGGGCAGGTCCCGCAGATGACCCATACTGGCCTTGACCACATAGTCCGGGCCCAAGTATTTTCCAATCGTTTTCGCTTTGGAGGGTGACTCCACGATCACAAGATTGCTAGGTTTTCCCATGAACGTTCTCCATTCTGATTATTTTGCCTTATTTCAGGCAGACGCGGTTTCCGGGAAGCTTTTTGACCACGCCTCTGATCTGCAGTGCGGTCAGAAGCGCCAGCATCTTCCCCGCCGAAATACCCGTTTCGGCAATCACGTCGTCGATGAGCCGCTCTTTCTCTCCGATGACGCTGACCAGTGTCTGCTCCTCCGGCGACAGATTCGGCTTTGGTTTATCTAAGTCACTATACGGCGCGGGAGCGCCGTTGTCAATGGCTTTTTTGTCTTTTTTATCTTTTGTCCCCTGTTTTTTCCGGGGAATCCGTGGTTTTTGTGCCACCTGAAGGGCATTTTCTTCATTTTCCGCCTGAATGCGCTCCACTTCGTCGGGATATGCCGTCAGCCGGCTCTCCCCGGTATCCATGTGGACCTTTCCCGGGTACAGTGCCTCATACTCAGCCAGAATATCCCAGCCCCGGCGCACCGGAACCGCCCCATCCCGCAGTAAATCAAAGTTTCCGGCGAAGCTGGGTACATCGATATTGCCCGGAATCACGAACACATCCCGGCCCTGATCCAGTGCCCGGCGGGCCGTAATGAGGGAGCCGCTGTCTCTGGGAGCCTCCACCACCAGAACTCCGCAGCTCAGGCCGCTGATGATCCGGTTCCGTCTGGGAAAATTAAATTTATAAGGCTCTGTGCCGGGCTGAAACTCAGACAGAATGCAGCCATAGCGCTCCGTATCCGCAAAGAGGCTCCGGTTGGATTTGGGATACACCACATCCGCCCCGCAGCCCAGAACACCCACAACGGTGCCGCCGGCACTGAGGGCCCCGTGCATGGCTACGCCGTCGATTCCGAAGGCCATGCCCGACACCACGATGCCGCCGCATTTGGCGATCTGGTAACCCATGCGCTTTGCCGTGGTCAGTCCATAGGGAGAGGCCTTTCTGGTTCCCACCACGCCGACCGTCGGGATTCCGTCCCAGTCCGGCAGCCTGCCTTTATAGTAAAGGACCATGGGAGGATCATCGATATTTTTCAGCCGCCGGGGATACGCCGCGTCCCGGAAGGTCAGGATTCCCAGTTCCCTGCGGTCACATTCCTCCAGAATCCGGTTTGCTTCCTCCAGCTTCTTGTCCATCAGCGCTTCCAGTGCGGCCTCCGTCAGTCCTTCGATGCCATCGAAGCAATCCGCATAGTAAATGTCCTCAGGATCGGAAAAATGCTCCAGCAGCCGCAGCTTCATCCGGTCGCTGACACCATGCCGGTGGGCAAACCATATCCAATGTATGCGCATTCCCGTTCACCTTCTCTTTCTGATGGCCTTTCGGCTGCTCCCGGGTCTATTTCTTCATCTGCCACATAACAATTGTTGCCGCCACAGCGGCATTCAGGGACTCGCAGTGAGGATTCATGGGAATAATCAGCTCCGCGTCCGCCTGGCTCAGAATTTCTCTGCGAACGCCCTGCCCCTCGCTGCCAATAACCACAGCCATATTTTCCAGCCGGGCCTGCCGGATATCCCCGGCCCGTTCGCTCAGGGCGGTCACCGCCACCGGAATACCGGCTTCGGCGCAGCGCGCCTTCACCTGGGGCCAGTCCGCCTGCACCACCGGTACCCGGAACACCGCTCCCATTGAGGAGCGGACCACCTTATGACTGTAGGGGTCCGCACAGCCCTCCAGCAGCACCACCGGCACATCCAGGGCATCCGCCGTCCGCAGAATGGTTCCCAAATTGCCGGGGTCCTGGATTCCGTCCAGCAACAGCATACCCCTTTGAGGGTGGAAGGGCTTCTTTTCCGGCATCCGGCACAGGAACAGCGCCCCCTGAGGACTCTCCATCGGTGAAATGGAGGCCATCACATCACCGGGCACCCGAATCAGCCGGACATTGTCCGGCACCAGAGCATCCACGCCGTCAGCCAGAATCACCGTGTCCAGCTCAGGACAGTAGCGCACGGCCTCCTGGAGAAGCTTGATTCCGTCGGATACGTAGATTCCGGCCTCCTGCCGGGCTCTGCGCGAGGACAGGAGCTTTCTCACCTGCTGCAAAAAGGGGTTTTTTCGCGATACAATTCTTTCTTCCGTCATATCGAACCCGATACCTTTCCGGTCAGTTGCCGTTTCCGGTGTGCCCGGAAATGGCAATATCATCACCATTGTATCTTTATTATACCAGTTTCCCCCGTATTTGCAAGAAATTCTTTTTCACGGTCCTTTTCCGCAATACCGCCTAAAAAACCAACGGGAAATTTGGCGCATTTTCCGAATTTACTTTTATTTTCCAATGTGCTAATATTGTAAAAATTTATACTATGGGGTGATTCTATGGCATATACCGAAAGCTGGTCCGGAAAAATCAACCGGAAGCTGCTGAAAAAACGCCGCATCATCGACGTGGCAGCAGGCAGGGAAAAGGCGGATCTGGTTTTAAAAAACGCCACCTATGTCAACGTCTTCTCCGGCGAGCTGGATGTCTGCGATATTGCCGTAGCAGAGGGGCTGATCGTCGGTCTCGGGCAGTACGACGGCCTCCGGGAGGCGGATATGCGGGGAAAGATCGTCTGCCCCGGCTTCATTGATGCCCATATTCACCTGGAGTCCAGCCTGGTCACACCGGCAGAATTTGCCCGGGCTGTGATTCCCCACGGCACCACAACGGTCATTACAGACCCCCACGAAATTACAAATGTCATGGGCACCGACGGTATCGACTATATGCTCCACGCCACCGAGGATCTGCCTGTGGATGTCCGGTTCATGATTCCCTCCTGCGTTCCCGCCTCGCCCATGGACGAAAGCGGTGCCAATCTGGACTATCGGGATATTGACAGCTTCTTCGAGCACCCCCGGGTACAGGGGCTGGCGGAAATGATGAACTTTCCCGGCATCATTTCAGCCGACGATGCCACGGTTTCCAAAATCGTAGCATCTCAGGCCCATCACAAGAAGATCGACGGTCACGCTCCCGGACTCCGGGACAAGGACCTGAACGCCTATATTGCCGCCGGTGTCTACTCCGACCACGAATGCGCGGATATGGAGGATGCCATGCTGAAGCTGAAGCTGGGGCAGTTCATTATGATCCGGGAGGGCACCGCCGCCCGGAATCTGGAAGGACTGATGCCGCTGCTGAAATCCGGGAAATACTTCGACCGGTGTATGTTCTGCACCGATGACAAGCATCCCAGCGACCTTTTGGAGAAGGGACATATCGACTATATCTGCCGGGAGGCCGTCCGCATGGGAGCAGACCCCATTATGACGGTTCAGGTTGCCTGTCTTCACGCCGCCCGGTACTTCCTGCTGAACAACCGGGGGGCCATTGCCCCCGGGTATCTGGCAGACTTTGCCATTGTGGAGGATCTGAAGGATTTCCATGTGGTCACCGTCTACAAGAAGGGTCAGCTGGTTTACGACAACGGGACTCTTTTCGACTTCCCCAATCCTCCGATTCCCGCTCATCTGGACAGGCAGGCCCACGACACCTTCCATTTGGCGGCCCTGACCTCCGAAAGCTTCGCCAACAGCCGCCCCCGGGGACTGATCGGTATGATTCCCGGTCAGATTCTGACTACGGATGCCGGCTATGCCGACGGTGTGGACACCGCCCGGGATATACTGAAAATGGCGGTCATTGAGCGCCATAAAAACACCCATCACATTGGCATCGGCTACCTTAAGGGCTACGGCCTGAAGGCCGGTGCGGTGGCAACCTCCGTTGCCCACGACAGCCACAACATTATCTGCGTGGGTGCCAATGATGCCGACATGGCCTTTGCCGCCAACCGGATTGCGGAAAATCATGGCGGTATCGTGGTGGTCAGGGACGGTGTATGTCTTGCCGAGCTGCCCCTGGAAATTGCCGGATTGATGACAGACCGGCCTCTGCGGGAGGTCAACGACCTTCTGGAGCGCGCCAAGGCTGCTGCCCACAGTCTGGGCGTTGGCCGGGACATTGATCCGTTTATGACACTGTCGTTTATGAGTCTGCCCGTGATTCCCACCCTCCGGCTCACCACCCGGGGTGTCATCGATGTGAACACCCAGCAGTATATTTAACCCCATCAAAGACCAAGAGCGTGCCGCGGGTAACGGCACGCTCTTTATCTGTATTCGGGCAGGTCAGCGCTTCTGCGTCTGCTCATAGCGGCACATGGCGGCTTCAATCACCTTGTCCATGTCGTAATATTTATACTCGCCCAGACGGCCTCCGAAGATCACACCGGACTCCTCCTGTGCCAGAGCGGCATACTGCCGGTACAGCGCCTGATTCCGCTGGTCATTCACCGGGTAGTAGGGCTCCATGCCCTCGGTCCATTCGCTGGGATATTCCCGGGAAATTACGGTTTTGCTCTGGGTCCCGAAGGCAAAGTGCTTGTGCTCAATAATCCGGGTGTAGGGTGTCTCCCGGTCCGTGTAATTCACGACCGCCACACCCTGATAGTTGTCGGTGTCCAGCACCTCCGTCTCAAACCGGACCGTGCGGTACTGAAGCTTTCCCAGCCGATAGCCAAAATACGCGTCGATGGGGCCGGAGAAAACCACCCTGTCCGCCATTGCGTCCCAGCGGGCCTTGTCCTCCAGATAATTGACCCCGCTTTGGACATCGCAGCCGCAGAAAAGCTTTTCAATCAGGGCATTGTACCCCTCCACCGGGATGCCCTGGTAGAGATCGTTGAAATAATTATTGTCATAGGTGTAGCGCACCGGCAGGCGCTTGATGATAAAGGCAGGCAGCTCCCTGCAGTCTCTGCCCCACTGCTTCTCCGTGTAGCCCTTCACCAGCTTTTGATAGATATCCGTGCCCACCAGACGGATGGCCTGCTCCTCCAGATTCGCCGGCTCCTCCGGGGCTGCCCGGCGCTGGCTCTCAATGATGGCCTTCGCCTGCTCCGGCGTGGAAATTCCCCACATTTTGGAGAAGGTATTCATATTGAAGGGCATATTGTACATTTCGCCCTTATAATTTGCCACCGGGGAATTGGTATAGCGGTTGAACTCCACGAAGGAATTCACATAGTCCCAGACCTTCCGGTTGCTGGTATGAAAAATGTGCGCTCCATACTTATGGACGTAGATTCCCTCCACGGTCTCACAGTAGATATTTCCGCCGATGTGATCCCGCTTTTCAATCACCAGGCATTTTTTACCCGCCCGGGTAGCCAGATTGGCAAACACTCCGCAGTAAAGGCCCGCCCCCACCAGAAGGTAATCGTATTTTTTCATTCTGTTCTCCTTCGGAGTTATCCCCGTCAGCCCTTCAAGGCACCGCCGGTACTCATAATTTCCTCAAACTGGGCCACTGCCTCCCGGTTATAGGCTGCGTAGTCAACCGTCAGGGCCGGGACCTTCCCGGCGTGCAGCAGCTCCATCCCCTCCAGGATACCTGCCTCGGAATTTTCCACCAGTGTACCGCCATAGGCCTGCATAAAGAGCCGGGGGCCGGTAATATCCGTGGAAACCACAGGCAGGCCCAGAATATCCGCCTCTGCCAGAACCAGGCCAAAACCCTCATACAGAGAGCTCAGGACAAAGAAATCACAGGCCTTAATGATGGGGTAAGGGTTGGACACATTTTCGATCAGTACGGCAGCCTCCGTCAGGCCCAGACGCTCCACCTGCTCCCACAGCTTTTGATAGCCGTCATTCCGGGAGCTGCCGCCCATAATAATCAGGACGGACTCGGGATGGTTCCGGTGATAGCTGCCAAATGCCGCCACCAGCCTGTCGTGGCCCTTTTCCGGTGCAAAGCGGCCTACGTTGATAAATTTCTCTCTGTCCGATCGCAGAAGCTCCACCAGGGCCTCCTGCTCCACCGTGCATCTGGTAGCCGGGTCCAGGCAGACGGCCTTTTCCGATTTTGCAAGAATATCCTGATAGGAGATCAGGTTTCTGACCAGCCGGATGTTGTCCTCCCTGCCGGAAAGGGACAGGGTCGGCGCCACAATATCCTCCGTCACCACCGCCACATGGTCATAATTTCGGTAGGCATAGCGCAGCACGTCCCGGCGCTGATTTCCCTTGGTTTTGATTTCATTGACCATATCGCTGTGGACAAAAATCGTCCTGGGGCCGTTGAAGGTGCTCAGGTCCAGAATCACATCCTGCTCATACCCATTGAACTGAACCACCTGATGGAACCGGGCACCGCCCAGATTCCGGGCCAGATTCTGTGCCTCCCGCTTTCCCCGGAGCTTCATATATGCCCCGGCGGTAAGCCAGCCGCATCTGTAGGCCTTGCGGATCAGGATATCCCCGATGGTCAGGCTGGGCTCTCCGGTGAAGGCGTAGAATTTCGCCTTTTCCGGGAAGGTAAGCAGCGTTTCCCTGTGCTTGCTCACCCGCTCCGAATAGAAGCAGATGTAGTAATTTCTCTTATCCAGGTCTATGCCCCGAAGCAGCGAGCGCAAAGACGCGGTAATGCCGTTCCCGTCCAGATTTCCCGCGTAGAGCAGCACATTCTCTTTCCCGTTATCGGGAAGCTTCTCCACCTCCAGCCCCGTATCCTCACCAAGAATGATGCGGTCACAGAGCTTTTGGGAGGCATCGGGGTTTTCGTATTTGCAGAACCGCTCCAGGAATGCCCGGTCATCGTAGTTCTTCCCGCTGCGCAGCTGGGCAAGGAGGCCCTCCGGATCCGTTACCTGGGGGAAGGGCAGTTCGTCCATGGACATATACATACCCCGGTCTGCCAGATACTCTTCCTTATCATAGGTAAACAGCACGATTTTCTTCCCGGTGCAGGCAAAATCGTAAAAAACGCTGGAATAGTCCGTCACCAGCACATCCGCCGCGTTCAGGAAGGCATAGGTTTCATACTGGGCGGGGAAATTACGGATATGGGTAAATTCCTTGAAATTTACATCCTTTTTCGCCATGGGATGCAGATTCAGATACAGCACCTCATTGTCCTGAAGCCGCTTGTCCAGCTCATACAGGTACACATTGAGGTAGTGGGAGTTTTTCGAGGTAAAGCCCTTCTGGGCCGCCCCCCGGTAGGTAGGCAGATAGGCATAGACCCGCTTGTCCTCCAGCTCCAGCTCCCGACGAACCTTCTTCCCGCTTTCCCGGTCAAAGAAAATCTCATTTCTGGGATAGCCCGACATGATATAGCTGCCCCGGGAGATATTGTCCAGCATATAGGCATCGATCATGGCATACCGGGTATACCCATTGGGAAACAGGATATAATCGGCACTCACCAGATTCTTCTGAACATTGGCTATTACATGGGGCTCCCCCTTCACCCGTCTTCCCAGGGCTTTCAGTGGGGTCCCGTGCCAGGTATTGAAATAAACCTGCCCCTCTTTTTTCAGAAAATAGGCAGAGAAGGTCGTATCATTGAACAAATACTTTGCCGTATTCAGGATGCGGAAGTATTCCTCGGACGCAAGCATGACCAGCTGAACATTTTCCATACCATGGGCATCCAGCTTTTCCCGGAAATTCTTCATCTGCCGGCCCACGGCGCTGAGGTAGATTGTGTAATCCCGATACTTTTCGCTTCCCGACAGATAGCGCAGCAGATAGAACATATTACCATTCATGACCGCGCCGTGGCTGGCCTCCAGCAGAATCATGTGGTCGTCGATCCGGGTGCTTTCATGGATCTTGATGAACTTTTTCTTTGCCCGCCACCAGGGATCCTTCAGCTCCCGCAGGAATTCCTTTCCCTTTGCGTACAGTTTACTCAATGCGCTCTCTCCCGTCCGTTTTATTTGCCCTGAAGTTCCTTCTTAATCTGGGTTGTGGAAATTTCCGGTGTTCTGGGCAGATAGACCACCTCACAATAGTCCTTCAGGAAATCGAACTTTCCTTTCCAGTCGTCACCCATCACAAAGGTATCGATCTGATATTTCTGGACATCGCTGATTTTCTGCTCCCAGTTTTCCTCCGGTACCACCAGATCCACATAGCGGATAGCCTCCAGCATGGCCTTGCGCTCGGCGTAGCTGAAATAGCACTTCTTCTGCTTTTCGTTCCAGTTAAATTCATCGGTGGAAACCACGACAACCAGGTAATCTCCCAGGGCCTTGGCCCGCCGCAGCAAATTGATATGTCCATAATGCAGAAGATCAAAGGTGCCATATGTAATCACACGTTTCATGTCTGCTTTTCCTCCAAATATTGTATCAGTTTCTTTTCCAGTGCCTCGCAGGCTGTGCCCCGGTCAAACCGGCCCTGGGTCATATGGTGCTCCGCCACCCGGGCCCGGTACTGCTGCTCATCAAACTCCATGATATTCCGGCAGAGATCCTCCACATCCGTACAGACCGGGTAGGGCCAGTTCTCCGGCGGAATAAAGAAGGAGCGGTCCCGTTCCCGGTATTCCTCCAAATCCGGCGTGTAGGCGAAGCAGGGCCCTCCCGTCAGGGAATAATCCCACATACACGACGAATAATCCGAAATCAGGCACTGGCTGCACAGCAGCAGCTCCTGCATATCCTCATAATGGGATACATCGATGATATCCCCGGGGCTTTTCTCTCCCCCGTCCACAAAATAGTGCTGCCGCAACAGCATGACCCAGCGGCCTCCGAAGCGCCGGCTGAGGGCATCGCAAATGGCCTTTTCATCGGGCAAGGCGGGGGCTCCGTTTTTTCCTTTCCGGAAGGTCGGCGCATAGAGCACCGCCCTTGCTCCCTCGGGAATGCCCAGTCTCTGCCGGAGAGCACTGAGCCGGGCCGGGTCCGGGGTCCGGCAAAGAAGATCATTGCGGGGCAGTCCGCATTCCAGAAAAATCTCCCGTGGAAAGCGGAAGGCCTGAGCTGTCGTCTGGGTAAAGGCCCGGCTGCCGGACACGAAGCAGTCCGGTCTGGGGTTGTTCATCCGATAGATCAGCCGCTGCATGGGGTTGGTAAAAGAAAGGCCCTCATAGCCGATTTTCTTGTAATTGATTGCCCCGTGCCAAACGTTGATATAGCGCTGACCCCGACGCTTCAGAAAAAGGGGGTAAAACTCGTCGTTGGTTATGACGATACCGGCCCGGAGCCGGTAGAAAATATGCTCCGGCGAATGCAGCAGCACCGCCTTTACCCCATGGCAGCTGACCAGCGTCTGCTCCTCCCGGGTCCGAACCACCCATAGGATTTCAAAGTGCTGACCGGGGTCCCGTTTCAGGTGCTCCGTCAGGTATTTGAGATTGCAGGAATACCCCCGCTGCTTCAGCGAGTAAATCAGAATCCGCTCAGGATGCAGCGGCAGCCAGAACAAAAGCAGCTGACAGCACCAGGCAGGTATTTTCAGCCCGATCATCAGGGCGTTTCGCAGATACTCCCGGAGAGTCCAGGTATTGAGCTGTTCTTTCCCCTGCATAGGCTTATTTCTTCATCTCCGCCATATAGGCATCGCAAACCTGGTTGACCTCGCCCTGCATCCGGGCAACGCCCTTATCAATCCACAGGGCATGGTCACACAGCCGTCTTACTTCATCAATGGAATGAGAAACATACAGCAGCGTGGTGCCGCCTTCCAGCATCTCATTCATGCGCCGTTCGCACTTTTTGCGGAATTTGTAGTCACCCACCGCCAGAATCTCATCCACAATCAGGATCTCCGGCTTGACCATGGTCGCCACCGAAAAGCCCAGTCGTGCCTTCATGCCGGAGGAGTAGTTCTTAATGGGCGAATCGAGAAAGCCCTCCAGCTCCGCGAAATCCACGATCTCGTCAAAATGCTCCTGCATGAATTTCTCCGTATGTCCCAGCACACAGCCGTTTAGGAAAATATTTTCCCGAGCTGTCAGCTCCTGGTCAAAGCCGGCCCCCAGCTCAATCAGGGGCGCAACTCTGCCATTGACCTGAATGGAGCCCTTATAGGGCTTCAGGATGCCGCTGACTGCCTTGAGCATGGTGGATTTTCCCGAGCCGTTGGCACCGATCAGGCCCCAGGCCTCTCCGGCCCTGACCTGAAAGCTCACATCCTTCACCGCCAGAAATTCCTGGAACAGGAGCTCCCGCTTAACAAGCTTAACAAAATATTCCTTCAGGTTATCAACCTTCTGATTGGCAAGGTTGAAGCGAATTGTTACATGATCCACATCGATCATGATACCTTTTTCATTCATAGCGCACTCCCGTCAAATGTAGAGAATGAATTTATCTTCCGAGTGGGCAAAGCTCCAGATTCCGATTGCCAGCATGGCCGCCGCCGCGCCGCAGCCCGCCAGCACGATCATCTGCCCCGGCATACGACCGTAGTAAACCAGATCCCGGAACTGTCCCACATAGAAATACATGGGATTGCAGTGCTTGACCACCCAGGTCAGCTCCCTGGACAGCGACTCAATGGGATAAAAAATCGGTGTCAGGTACATCCATGCTGTAGTGACCGCGTTATAAATAAACTGGGTGTCCCGGAAGAACACATTCGCCTGCGCCAGAAACAGCCCCAGACCGATGCAGAAAACATACAGCTGCGCCACCACCAAAATGCACAGTGGGAAATAGACGGTGATTTTGGCCCCGGTGACCAGAATCACGATAAGCAGCGCGCCAAAGGACAGCACCAGATCCACCACGCCGCTGGTAATCTTCGCCACCACGAAGATATATTTGGGGACGTAGCTCTTTTTCAGCAGGGCGGCATTTCCCGTTATGGCGGAAATTGCCTGGTGGGTAGAGGTATTCATAAAGTTAAACAGCAGCTGACCGCAGAACAGATACACCGGATAATTCTCCAGATTCCGGCTGAACATGGTGGAAAACACCACCGTCATGACGATCATGGTCAGCAGCGGGTTGAGTACGCTCCACAGGTAGCCCAGTACACTGCGGCGATATTTAAGTTTCAGATTCCGGCTGACCAGCAGCTTCAGCAGGTCCTTGTAGTGCCAGAATTCCTTGCAGAAATTTTTAATGCGATTCATGGTATTCCTCAATTAAACGGGTGATTGTGACGCAGGCGGTTGTATATCGGTGAGCATAGAATCCGGTCCCAGCAGGCCTTTGTGACGTGAAGCCGGTTCATGGTCAAAAAGACCCGGTATTGCTTCCGCGCCATCTGATAGCCTTCGGGCAGCTCCCTTCGGAAGCGCTCCATCATATCCCGGCCCAGCCTTCTTCCCTTTTTCCGGTCGGGCTCCAGGAGCATGACATTCGTCATATAGCTCAGCAGCAGTCCCTGGGCCTTCCGGGCAAAATAGACCCGCCCGGCGCTGTTCTCTGGCAGCGTAAGCTTGGCGTATTCCTCCAGAAGCCGGCCCAGCACCGCCTCGGTGTGGTGCAGCCGCTTCAGCTGGTTGGCCTGGGACACGCTCTGGCTTTGGTCACCGATCCGGTAGTCATAGATAAACAGGTCCAGCGGCGTAACCGATTCCGCATAGCAGCAGGGAATCGTGGCAAACTCATGGTCCTCATAAAACACCTGCTCCGACAGCTGTATGCCATATTTGTGATAAAAGGCGGTATTGTAGGTGATTCCGTGGAAGGTCAGGCTCCGGTCAAAATTTTTCCACTGGGGCATGATCTGCTCCAGCGTGTAGCGCTCCCCTGCCTGGGGCGGGTAGCTCATCCACCGCTTCACCTCGCCGGTGGACACATCCCGGGTATAGTGATGGGTCAGTACCACGTCACTGTCCAGCTTTTCCAGCGCCCGGACAAATTCCGGCAGATTTTCCGTTTCCACCCAGTCGTCAGCATCCACGATTTTCAGATACTTTCCCTTTGCCGCCCGGCAGCCGGTGTTCAGCGCCCCGCCGTGGCCCCTGTTTTCCTGATCGATCAGGCGGACCACATCCGGGTAGGCATCGCAGTATTTCTTGGCTACCCGGGACGTTCCATCTGTGGAGCCGTCGTTTACGATGATAATATCCAGGCTGTCCAGAATCTCCGGGTGGAGAAAGGAAGGAATCACCTTATCCAAAAAGTTTTCCGAATTATAAGACGGAACGATCAATGACAGAATCTTCATATTTTTTCCTTTCAGCGGCCTGCTTTCCGATGGGGTTTTCTCTTATGCCCCGGCACAGCGCACTCCAGGCCCCCAGGGGCGAGATATACGGACGATAAAGCTTCCGTTTGCGGACAACATAATAGACACCGTAGGCCAGCGCCAGGGGGACACCCAAAATATAGCGGGTGGTTGCCCCTCTTTTTTCAAAAAAGAGGCGGTCATAGCCGTGGAACCAGGTGGATTGTGCCTGGGCTACCGTTGCGATTTCCTGAGGAACATAGAATATTTTCAAGCTTCCTCGCTGGCAGTCCAGCAGAAATTTCAGCTCCTCCTCTGCCCCGTTTCCGGAGCCGGCACCCAAAAGCTCATCAAAGCGAATGCCCTTCCTCACCAGCGGCTCCCGGCGGAAGGATATCTGCCAGGAGCTGACCCTCATGGTCAGCGGAAAGCGGAGGGGGCGAACCTTATCCGGGAAGGAGGGAGCTCTGCCCCGCATTTTGAAAATAATCACATCCGCCTGGGGCAGCTCTGTATAAGCCCTCAAAATTTTTTCTTCGTAATCCGGCTCAAAAACCTCATCGTCATCGCAAAGAAGGCAGATGTCCCCCCGGGAATTGTCAATTGCCATATTCCGGCTTCGTGTCAGCCCCCGCTGGGTGGTAAAGCACATTCTGGCCCGGCCCCGGGCCGTGGGATACTCCGCGGCCCCCTCCCGGTCGCACTGATTGATTATCAGCACATCGCCCGTAATATGAGAGTCGGCAACCAGGGAATCATCCACCTGGTGCATACACGACAGTAAGATTTCAAGCTTCATTTTTCTCTCCCAGACGGCTCAGGGCATATTTCTTTACGCCGTGATAGCCATAGCTGCAAAACAGGGCCGCCGATTTCAGCAGACCAAAGCCCATATACCGGTAAACACGGAAGGTCATCCGTGCGGAACGCAGCTTATTCCCGGACTTTCCGGTGGTGCTGAGCCGGTATTTCAGCAGTGGCTCATCGATTCCCACCGCCGGGCCGAAGCGTTTCAGGATTTTCAGCCAGAGAATGTAATCCTCGTGGCTGTCCTCATGTTCCATGGGGAACGCCCGGGCCACCGCCGCCTTCATCAGCACCGAGGAGCAATTGATGCTGTTGTGCTTCAGAAGCTCCCGGTAGGTTATTTCTTCCCGGACACCGATGTATCTGCCTGTGTCAATGCCCTCCGGGGTCAGCAGCGCCCGACCGGTGCAGCACAGGGACGCGCCCGTGGTTTCCAGGGCCCGGAGCTGCCGGGACAGCTTTCCCGGTGCCCAGATATCATCCCCATCCAAAAAGGCAATATAATCTCCCCGGGCCTCCGAAACACCCCGGTTCCGGCTGGCAGCGGCACCTATGTTCCCGGAGTTTTTCAGCCAGCGCACCCGGGGCTCCTGCCGGTAGCGTTCCATAACCGATGCCAGCCCACCCGACGGATCGTCGTCGATGACGAGGACCTCCAGCGGAACCTCCTGCCCCAGGGCAGAATCGATGGACTGCTCCAGAGTCCAGGCACAGCGGAAGGCCGGGATAATGACGGATACCAAGGCTTTTTCCATGGCGTTACTTCCCAATTTTCTCCATATTTTCCCTGGTAGCCGCAGTGGTCTGCCAGGCTTCGATTCCCTCGGTGCTTTCCTTCTGGAAAAGGATCTTCACAGTCTGCAGAAGCAGCTTCACATCCAGCCAGAGGGAATAGTTATTGATGTAGACCAAATCCAGCTTCAGCTTGTCATAGGGAGTCGTATTGTATTTTCCATAGACCTGGGCATAACCGGTCAGGCCCGCCTTAACCTTAAGCCGGTAGGAAAACTCCGGGATGATCCGGCTGTATTCCTCCGCCAGGTGCGGGCATTCGGGCCGGGGGCCCACAAAGGACATATCTCCCTTGAGAATATTAAAAATCTGGGGCAGCTCATCCAGATGGGCACTGCGCAGGAATTTCCCCACCGGAGTAACCCGCTCGTCTCCCTTTCGGGTCAGACAGTATTCCCCCTTATCCGCGTCCACCCGCATACTGCGGAATTTATACACTTTGAACACCCGACCGTCCTTGGTCAGCCGCTCCTGGGTGAACAGCACCGGTCCCCGGTCGTAGCACTTGATGATAAGAGCAATGACAAGCATCACCGGCGAAAGAATCACAATGCCGATCAGAGAAGCAATGATATCAAAGCCACGCTTGCAGAAGCTCTGCTCAATGGTCAGACCCTGATTCCGGAACAGCAGCAGCGCGGTATCAAACAGATGGATATCTGCGGCGCTTTTAATCATAATATCCGAGATTTTGGGCACAGTATAGCAACGAATATCCTTCTCAAAGCAGTATTTCAGGAGCTTGTTTCGGATTTCGTCGGGAATATCCATCAGGATTACATTCTGATACGCATTGATTTTATGCTTGATTTCCTCTACGTCGTGGTCAATGGATATCGTCTCTCCGATGGTATATTTGTCGCCCCGGGCAGCCAGCTTCCGCAGGACACCGCCGGGGCTGTACTGACCATAGACCGCCAGAAGCTTTCTGGGCGGATAGAGCCGGACATAAATAAACCGGGTCAGCAGCACCCAAACCGTAACCACCAGCAAATCCACGCCGGTCAACCAGATCATGGGCTTCAGGTAGGAAAGAAAGCGCCAGTGGCCTATCAGGCACAGCTGAAGATAGGTCGTGGCATTGGTGCAGAGCACCGACAGAATCTGGGAAAGCAACGCCTCAAAAACCCGCATCCGCCCGATTCGCAGGGCATTGAACACCCGGTAAAACAGGTAGAGCATCAGGGCGTACAGGGCAATCATGACATAGTTACCCCGGCGGTAAAAGGTGGTTCCCAGCACCTCGTGGGTTGCGTAGCAGCTGTACCAGATATAAGAAAAGACAGCCGTCATCAGCACCATAAGAACTGCCGATATGGTGAGCATCAGAAGTCTTTTATATCGCTCTCTTTTTTTCATTGCGGTTTTCCTTGTTTCGAGATTGGTTGATGAAAAAGGATAGTTACCCATCCTATTCGCTGGATTATAGCATAACAGCGCACTGTTTTCAATGGTCAAATATACCGAAAATTGTTAAGAAATTCACGCTTACCCATGTTTTTCAGCAATAAATTGCCATTTCTCCGAACCCGTTGCTCCCCCACCGGCCCATTGATTGCAAAAAACTGCCGCAAAAATTTCTGCGACAGTTTTTTCTTCGCTATTTGGAAAACGGCGCCTGATTACTTCTTTTCCTTACGGCAGCTGATGACTGCCAGCAGAACCCCCGCGGCAAAAAGGATGCCGCTGAGCCAGAAAAGGCCCAGGGACAGGCCGTTGGGTGCTCCGGCGGCAGCAAGACCCATTGCAGCGGCTGCCACATCAGAAAGCCCCAGGCTGATCCAGTTTCCCGCCAGAATAATCGCCGCCGAAAGGATCAGCGCCGTACTGAGTCTGGATAGTGCATTCATGTTCAATTCCTCCTTTTCTTTAGTTAGCCTTCGCTAACCGTTCCAGTATACATCAATTTTTTCTCAATGTCAACCCCATACCGGAGTTTTGAAACCGCTCATTCTAAGGCCGCAGTTTTGATCTGAAATAAAAAACGCTCCAAGGCAGAAACCTTGAAGCGTAAGTGGAGCTGCTAGCCAGATTTGAACTGGCGACCTCATCCTTACCAAGGATGCGCTCTACCGGCTGAGCTATAGCAGCATATGAAATTAAGAGTGGAGCTGCTAGCCAGATTTGAACTGGCGACCTCATCCTTACCAAGGATGCGCTCTACCGGCTGAGCTATAGCAGCATATGAAATTAAGAGTGGAGCTGCTAGCCAGATTTGAACTGGCGACCTCATCCTTACCAAGGATGCGCTCTACCGGCTGAGCTATAGCAGCATATGAAATTAAGAGTGGAGCTGCTAGCCAGATTTGAACTGGCGACCTCATCCTTACCAAGGATGCGC
>CAZDFB010000006.1:0-44219 GCA_964504605.1 uncultured Oscillospiraceae bacterium
AGATCAAGGACAAGGAATTTATCGTTCTGGTCGGTCCTTCCGGCTGCGGTAAGTCCACCACTCTGCGTATGATCGCCGGTCTGGAGGAAATCTCCGAGGGCGAGCTGTACATCGGTGACCGCCTGGTCAACGACGTGGCTCCCAAGGACCGTGATATCGCCATGGTCTTCCAGAACTATGCTCTTTACCCCCATATGACCGTTTACGATAATATGGCGTTTGCTCTGAAGCTGCGTCACACCCCCAAGGAAGAAATCGACAGAGCCGTTAAGCAGGCTGCTGAGATTCTGGACATCACCCAGTACCTGGGCCGTAAGCCCAAGGCTCTGTCCGGTGGTCAGCGTCAGCGTGTTGCCATCGGCCGTGCTATCGTCCGTAATCCTCAGGTCATGCTGATGGACGAGCCTCTGTCCAACCTGGACGCCAAGCTGCGTAACCAGATGCGTGCTGAGATCATCAAGCTGCGCCAGAGAATCGATACCACCTTTATTTACGTTACCCACGACCAGACTGAGGCTATGACCCTGGGCGACCGTATCGTCATCATGAAGGACGGCTTCATCCAGCAGATCGGCACACCTCAGGAAGTGTTCAACCATCCCTACAACCTGTTCGTCGCCGGCTTCATCGGAACTCCTCAGATGAACCTGTTCGATGCCGAGCTGGTCAAGGAAAACGGCAAGTACGCCGTCAAGCTGGCTAACCTGACTGTGGAGCTGTCCGAAGAGAAGCAGCAGAAGCTGGCTAAGAACAACGTGGCTGAGCAGAAGGTGGTTCTGGGTGTCCGTCCTGAGCATATCGAGCTGGACAACACCGGTATCGATGCCAAGGTCGATGTTTCCGAGCTGATGGGCTCTTCCATCCACCTGCACGTCACCGCTATGGACCGCGATGTGGTTCTGGTCGTTTCTACTATGAACATGACCGGTGCCGAAGTCTCCGCTCTGACCGGTGGTGCCAATGTCAAGTTCAACTTCGCAGGCCATGTCTGCCATGTCTTCAACAAGGAGACCGGCGTCAACCTGGAAGCTTAAGAGAACCGATTCAGCAGGCCTGCCGTTTGGCAGGCCTGCTTTTTCGCCCGATGGACCCTGCGGCGGTGGCTGCCGGATGAAAAAATCAGACCGGCGGCAATTCTCGGCGGGTTACAACGGGTTTTACTTGACAAATCGGGGAAAAAGTATTACTCTTATGGAGTAAACCCGGATGGAAACGTTTCAAACTTCTGTTTTACGGCGGTTTTGCGGTGATTTTCGTCACAGAAGCTTTTCCCCGGTTTTGAATTGATTATAAGGAGTAACAGTTATGCGTGAAAGCGGCATTCTGATGCATCTTACCAGCCTCAGCGGACCTTATGGCGTTGGCACCATGGGCCAACGGGCCTATCGGTTCGTGGATTTCCTCAAGCAGGCCGGACAGAGCTGCTGGCAGATCCTGCCTTTGACCCCCACCGGATACGGTGACTCCCCCTATCAGTCCTGCTCTGCCTTCGCGGGCAACCATTACCTCATCGACCTGGAAATGCTGATTGAGCAGGGCCTGCTCCGGCGTGACGAGGTTGACGGCATCGACTGGGCTTGGAGTGACTGCAAGACCGACTTCGGTCGCCTGTATTCCAACCGGCTGAATGTGCTGCGCAAGGCCTTTGCCCGCTATCAGGACAGTGATGAGAGCTTCGCCCGCTTCCGTGAGCAGAACGACTGGTGGCTGGCAGACTTCGCCCTGTTTATGGCGCTGAAGGAGAATAACGGCGGAAAGCCCTGGTATGAGTGGGAGGACCCGCTGAAATTCCGGGATCCCCGGGCCATCAGCGACGCGTTCTGCCAGCTTGCCGATGGGATTCAGTTCTATTGCTTCGTGCAATATCTGTTTTATCAGCAGTGGGATGCCCTCCGGGCCTATGCCGGAGCCAATGGCATCCGCATTATCGGTGATGTACCGATTTATGTTCCCCGGGATTCCGTGGAAGTCTGGAGCAATCCGGAGCTCTTCCAGCTGGATGAGACCCTGACCCCCGTGGCTGTGGCGGGCTGCCCGCCGGATGCCTTCTCCGCGGACGGTCAGCTCTGGGGCAACCCGCTGTACCGCTGGGATGTCCACGGTCAGCAGGGCTACAGCTGGTGGCTGCGGCGGCTGAGCGCGGCAGGACGGCTGTACGATGTGGTTCGTATCGACCATTTCCGGGGCTTTGAAGCCTATTGGTCCGTCCCCTTCGGAGACAGCACAGCCAAAAACGGACACTGGGTAAAGGGCCCGGGCATGGACTTTATAAGCGCCCTGAAAAATGGCCTGCCCCACCTGAGCTTTATCGCGGAGGATCTGGGCTTCCTGACTCAGGAGGTTCTGGACCTGCGGGACGGCAGCGGCTTCCCCGGCATGAAGGTGCTGGAGTTTGCCTTTGATTCCAGAGAACCCTCTGATTATCTGCCCCATACCTATACGTCCAATACGGTCTGCTACACCGGCACCCATGACAATATGACCATGCGGCAGTGGTTTGAAACCTCCTCCCCGGAGGCGGTGGCCTATGCCACGGAATATATGCACCTGACGCAGGATGAGGGCATGGTCTGGGGCGTGATCCGCACGGCGATGAGCTCTGTCTCCGACCTGTGCGTGGTGCCCATGCAGGATTACCTGAATCTGGGCGGCGAGGCGAGAATGAACTTTCCCGGCACCCTCTCTGATTCCAACTGGACCTGGCGTGTGCAGGATGGCATCATCAATGAATCCCTGGCTGAGCGGATCCACGGCTTGACTGAGCTGTACGGCCGTTTGGGCAACCAGAAATAAACAAGTGCGGTTCCGCCGCGTTTGAGAATGGAGAACTGATATGAATTACAATTGCGAGAATATTCTCAAGTGGACTGAGGCTCAGCTGAAGTACACCTACGATGTTTCCCTGAAGGACGCAACGCCCCAGGAGCTGCACGAGGCACTGGGCCAGGCTGTCATGATGGCAATTTCCGACAACTGGAACAACTCCAAGCACACCCGTATGCCTGAGCGGAAGGCCTACTATTTCTCCGCCGAGTATCTGATCGGTCGGCTGGTTTACAGCAACCTGTTCAACCTGGGCATTCTGGACGAGATGAAGGCCCTGTTCGCGCAGCGGGGCGTGGACCTGGCTGTTCTGGAGGAGATCGAGGACGATGCTCTGGGCAACGGCGGCCTGGGCCGCCTGGCTGCCTGCTTCCTGGACAGCGCCGCCAGCTGCAATATCCCCCTGTCCGGCTATGGCCTGCGGTATAAGTTCGGCCTGTTCAAGCAGCGCTTCGATGGCAACGGTGGTCAGGTGGAGAATGCGGACGACTGGACGAAGTTCGGTGATCCCTGGTCCTACCGCCGCTACAATCACACCGTAAAGATCCATTTCCCGGAGCATACCGTTCTGGCAGTTCCTTACGATGTTCCCGTCATTGGCTACGGCACCAATAATATCAATACCCTGCGTCTGTGGCAGTGCGAGGCGGAGGAGGAACTGGACTTCAACGCCTTCAATAACCAGGACTACCTGCGGGCTCTGGATGCCAAGAACAAGGCTGAGGATATCACCCGCGTCCTCTATCCCAACGACTCCACCTGGGAGGGCAAGCGCCTGCGCATCAAGCAGCAGTATGTGCTGTCCTCCGCGTCTCTGCAGGATATGCTGCGGACTTATAAGATTGCCCATGGCACGGACCTGAGCAAGTTCGCGGATTTCTATGCGGTCCAGCTGAATGACACCCATCCCGCCATGTCCATCCCCGAGCTGATCCGTCTGCTGATGATCGAGGGTATGTCCTTTGACCAGGCCTTTGACATTGCACAGCGCACCTTCTCCTACACCAACCATACGGTCATGTCCGAGGCTCTGGAGAAGTGGCCTCTGGATCTGCTGGGCTCTGTGGTTCCCGAGATTGTGGAGATCATCCGCCAGATTGATGCCAAGCTGAAGAGCGAGCATCCGGGCCTGTTCATCATCCGGGACAATACCGCCCATATGGCAAACCTGTCCACCTATGTGGGCTCCTATATCAACGGCGTGGCGGAAATCCACAGCCAGATTCTGAAGGATGACTGCTTCAGAGATTGGTATCAGGTCTTCCCGGAGCGCTTCCAGAACAAGACCAACGGCATCACCCCCCGCCGGTGGGTGGGCCTGTGCAACCCGGAGCTGAGCAAGATGATCACCGACCATGTGGGTGGTGACTTCCTGAAGGATCTGGAGCAGATTTCCGCGCTGAAGGACCAGATCGATGATGAAATGGTTCTTGAGTTCAACCGGATCAAGCACCAGAAGAAGGAGCAGCTGTGCGCGGTGATCGCCAAGCACGAGGGCGTTATGCTCAATCCCGACTTCATCTTCGATGTTCAGGTCAAGCGTCTGCACGAGTATAAGCGGCAGCTGCTGAATATCCTGTCCATTGTGGATATCTATTTCCGGCTGAAGGAGGGCCGTCTGCCCGACTTCCATCCTACGGTTTACCTGTTCGGTGCCAAGTCCGCCCCCGGCTACGCTCGGGCCAAGGCCATCATCCGCTTCATCAACCGGGTGGCCCGGATGATCAACAACGATCCCGCCGTGGCGGATAAGCTGAAGGTGGTCTTCGTCCAGAACTACAATTGCTCCTATGCTGAGCATATCATCCCTGCCGCCGATATTTCCGAGCAGATTTCCCCTGCCGGAACGGAGGCATCCGGCACCGGCAACATGAAGCTCATGCTCAACGGTGCTGTGACCCTGGGTACGCTGGACGGCGCCAATGTGGAGATCGCAAGAGAGGCCGGCATTGAGAACGAGTATATCTTCGGTGCCACCGTGGAGATCATCAACAATTCCAGAGCCACCTACAATCCCCGGTGGATCTACGATCACAACGAGGACCTGCGCCGGGCAATCAACACCCTGGTGGACGGCACCGTTCCCACGGACGATGGTCAGCGTGAGCTGTTCCACGCCCTGCTGGACGGCACCAACTGGCATCAGGCAGACCACTACTTCCTGCTGATGGATTATGAATCCTATCTGCACCAGAAGCTCCAGGCAAACCGGGACTATGCGGACCGCATGGCCTTCGGACGCAAGTGCCTGATGAACGTGGCCTCCGCCGCCAAGTTCTCCTCCGACCGTACCATTCGTCAGTACGCTGAGGAGATCTGGCACATCAAGCCCACCCAGTATTGATAAATTCCTGAATAGAAAGAATTGTGCCGAAGCAAACGCTTCGGCACAATTTTTTTCCTTTTCTTAAGTTTTCGTAAGGTTTCCCGGGGTTTCTTGCAATGAAGGGGTGGGTATGATATCATTTTCCCGAAGAATAAGGAAAAGGAAGTTTCGGATATGAAGATATTGCTGGTGGAAGATGACACCGCCCTGCGCCTTGCCTTGGAGGAGCTGCTCCTGCGGGAGGGATACGAGGTGGTAAAGGCGGAAAATGCCGCCGCAGCCCGTAACCGGCGCAGCGGGCAGATTGATCTCATTATGCTGGATGTGACCTTGCCGGATGGGGATGGGGTTTCCCTGTGCCGCCAGTGGCGGGAGGAGGGGGTTGGAACGCCCATTCTTTTCCTGACCGCCAAGGACGAGGAGCTGGACATTGTCCGGGGGCTGGATGCCGGAGGAAATGACTATGTAACAAAGCCCTTCCGGATGCAGGAGCTGCTCAGCCGGATTCGGGCGCTGCTACGCCGGAATTCCGGGGAGAGTGTCATGACCCGCAGTGGCATTACCCTGGACCAGACCAGGCTTCAGGCCACCCGGGATGGGGAGGATCTGCTGCTCACGGTGACGGAGTACAAGATTCTGGCAAAGCTTATGACCCAGCGGGCCATTGTCACCCGGAGTGCCCTGCTGGAAGCTCTGTGGGACGCGGACAGCCGGTTCGTGGATGACAATACCCTGTCTGTCCACGTCAGCCGCCTGCGGGAGAAGGTGGGCCCGGCCCATATCAAAACCGTTCGGGGGGTGGGCTACCAATGGATGGATTAACGCTGCTGTGCGGCGCACTGGGAATTATCTGTCTGGGGCTTCTGGCCCGGGCACTGCTGCTGGACCGGCGGATCCGCCGGCTGCGGGAGCAGGTGGACAGCTTCAATTCCGGCAGGGGAGATGGGCTGGATGTGGCCCTTCAGGAGGATGCGCTGGCCCATCTGCAGAACGGCATCTGCGATACCCAGCAGGCCCTGACCCGGGCCCGGGAGCTGCTGGCGGAGGAATGCAGCCGCACCAGCCGCCTTACCGCGGACATTTCCCATCAGCTGAAAACACCCCTGACCACCCTGCGGCTGTACACAGAACTGGATGCGGCACCCCATATGGATGCCTGTATGGAGCAGATTCAGCGGATGGAGTCCCTGATTCAGTCCCTTCTGCGGCTGGAGCGGCTCTGTGCCGATGGTTACGCCTTCACCTTCGGGGAGGCGGAGGTCCGGGAGCTTGTTTTGGATCAGTGGCAGAGCCTGCACAGGGTATTTCCCCAGAAACGGCTGGAGCTCCGGGGCAGTGCCCGGATCTGCTGCGATGGGAAATGGCTGGGTGAGGCCTTTTTGAATTTGCTGAAAAACGCCTGCGAGCACACCAATGCCTGCGGTCATATCCGGGTGACGCTGGAGCGGACCCAGACGTTGTTCTTCTGCACGGTGGAGGATGACGGCGGCGGTGTGGCCCCGGAGGAGCTGGGACGGCTGTTTCAGCGATTCTACCGGGCAGAGCACCAGAGTAAAAACGGAGCCGGTATCGGCCTTGCTATTGTGAAGGAAATTATCGTCCGGCACCATGGCACCATTTTCGCGGAAAATGGGGAAAAAGGCCTGAAAATGACCATTTCCATTCCCATGCTGGACGAAAAGCTGGTAAATCCCTGATTTCCGCTTCTTACCCGCCCGGCATTCCCATTGCAACGGAGAAATAATACGCAATCTTTCAAAATCGTAAGGCAAACGTAAGGTGCACGCAAGATTCATCTGTTACGATAGACCCATAAGGAGGGAATTCCCATGGAAATTTTAAAAGCGGACCATTTAAGCAAAATCTATCAGACGGGAGAATCGGCGGTGTACGCCCTGAACGATGTGACTCTTTCCCTGGAGGAGGGCAGCTTTGTCGCCATTACCGGCCCCTCGGGCAGCGGCAAGTCCACGCTGCTGCATCTGCTCAGCGGCCTGGACAAGCCCAGTAAGGGCACCGTCCTCTATCGGGACAAGGCCCTTTACAAGTATAATGACAATCAGCTCTCCGTCCTGCGCCGCCGTCGCTTCGGCTTCGTGTTCCAGAATTACAATCTGGTGAAGGAGCTGACAGGCTACGAAAATATGCTTCTTCCCGTCATGCTGGACGGAAAAAAGCCCGATGAGGACTACCTGAACCGGATCATCGAGATGCTGGGTATCTCCGACCGGCTCAGCCATCTCCCCGGGGCCATGAGCGGCGGTCAGCAGCAGCGCTTCTCCATCGCCCGGGCGCTGGCGAACAAGCCCGCCATTCTCTTTGCCGATGAGCCTACCGGCAATCTGGACGGTAAGGCGGGCCGGGAAGTGCTGACCCTTCTGCGCACCGTCAGCCATGAGCTGGGCATCACCCTGGTGCTGGTGACCCACGATATGAAGGTTGCGGAGCAGGCGGACCGAATTATCCAGATTCTTGACGGACAGATCGCCGCGGACAGCGGGGTGGGCCTATGAAAATGCTGACCTATTCCCGGATGGCGGCAGCCCGCCTCCGGGCCAATAAGCGGGGCTATCTGAGCCTTGCCCTGGGGATTTTCCTGTCCATTTTCCTGATTGGCTGCATGGCCTTCGGGGCCTACGGGGCATACCTTGCCCGGCAGCAGGTGCGCTACAACAAGGTTGGCTATATGGACATGGTGGTCATGGACAACGATACCTTCGGGGACCCGGAAATTCAGGCCCTGAATCAGTACGACCGCATCGGGCACGCCTATATTCTGGGTCAGGCGGAAAATACCAGTCTGTTTGTGGGCTACTATGACGCAACTGCGGTGGCGCTTCTGAATCTTACCCCCGTTTCCGGTCGCTTGCCGGAAAATTCCGGGGAAATCGCTGTGGAGGATGCCGCCCTGGACGTGATGGAGGTGCAGTGGACTCTGGGGGATGCGGTGGAGCTGACGGTGAAGGCCATTGACGGCGAAGCCGAGACGAGAAGCTATACCCTAGTGGGCATTCTCCCGGAGCGCAGCATCCATCTGGAAGTCAGGGAAGCGGATGGCATCAATTCCTTCCCCGCCGTTGTGGTAAGCGCTCAGGAGCCGGCCTTCGCCGTGGGGCGTGTGGGTGTCAATTATCTGCTCCATCGGAGAAGCGGTGTTTCCGCCAATGCAGCCTTCAAAGCCATGTGGGAGGCATGGCGGAACCGGTACTTTGCCTTCTATGGCCTGAGTACCTCCGGCGAGCACACCAGTGTCTACTATGGCGGCCTGGGCATTAAGACGGAGCTGGACAGTGATCTGCTTTCCATGCTGATGATGGCCGGACTGCTGGCAGGCTCCCTGGTACTGAGCTGCGCCGTGGGCATCTCCGGTGCCATGGAGGGACTGCTGATGAAGCGGCAGGAGGAAATCGGTGTTCTCCGGGCGCTGGGGGCTACCCGGCGGCAGATCCGCCGGATGTTCGGGCGGGAAAATCTGATTCTGGCGGCGATTCTTGCGCCCCTCTCCATTGCTGTGAGCATGGGAGCGGTGTGGATTGCGTCCCTGATCTTTCCTTCGGATATCAAATTCGGCTTCCATATTGCCCTCCTGCTGCCCATTCTGGTGTTCAGCGTGGCGGTAATCTTGCTTGCCGGGTATCTGCCGCTGGTGCGGGCCTCCAAGCTGATGCCCATGAGCGTCATCCGGGACACGGCGATGCTCCGCCGGAGCAAGCGGGTGCGGTCGAAAAAGACCTTTTCCGCACCCCGGCTCATTTCCTCCCGGCAGGTGCGCTTCCACCTGAGCCGCCAGATCGGCGCGAGCCTTCTTGTGGGGCTGATGCTGATGTGCTCCGGATTTGTGCTGGCGCTGACAACGGAGTATCTGGATTATACCGAAACCAATCAGACGGCCTTCGTCCTGCAAAATGAGCGATCCGGTCTGAGCTATGACGATATCCAGCTCTATGAGGGGAACTGCATCAGCTCCCGTAGTATCTCCCAGCTTCAAAGCCTTGACCATGTGAAGTCCGTTCGGGTCAACCGGAGGATGCCCCTGTTCGTCCAGCTGCCGAAAACGCCCCGCTATGCTCTGTTTGCGGAGACTGCCCATCAGATCGGTGCGCTGAACGATGAACTGATGGAGGCCTCCCGGCAGTTCTATGGGGAGTATTTTGATGAGCTGGTTGGCAATTGGTATGAGGCGTACCAGGCGGAGTACCGGCAGTTTCTGAAGGATTATTCGATCGAGGGTGAAGCCTACACCATAGACCTTGTCACCATGGACATGACCGGGGACAAGGTGAAAATGCTGGAAAGCTATCTGGAATCCGGCAAGATCAATGTGGATGCCATCAACGCAGGGCAGGAGGTTATCATCATTGCCCCCAAAATATGGGCAACACGCTACAATAGCGGCTATACCTGCTATTACTCCGAGGAAGCGGCGGCCCAGTCCCGCCACGAGGGCGGTACGCAGCTGCTGGCCTGGAACGATGTGTTCTCCGCCGGGCAGACCCTGCCCCTGATGCAGCTCTACAGCACCGTATCCGGTGGGGAGGTCATCCGCAATGACGAAACCGTCACCGTAGGCGCTGTGGTTACCGGGGTGAATGACGACAGCATCTGGAATATCAGCGACTGCCTGCTCCTGACCTCGGAGCAGGGACTGGCTGCAATGAATCTGCTGCCGGAAAATATCTCTTCTGTGCGGATTTATCTGGAAGGGGAGGTCACCCCGGAGTTGGAAGAGACGCTGGAAACGCAGATCACTGCCATTTCCCGCCGGGTCAGCAATTGGAGCGTGAAGAATATGGTGGAGATCTTCCGCAAAGCCCGGGAGGAGGATCAGCAGCAGCTTCTTCTGCTGGTTTCCGTATCCGTTGTGTTCTTTGCCGTGGCGGTGGGGATGATCGTGTCCTCGGTGACCCGGCAGCTTCAGAGCGAGGGGCGGACCATTGGGATGCTCCGGGCTGTGGGTGCGGACGAAAAGGCTATTCTGGACTGCTACAGTGGCACCCTGCGCTTCTGCATTGCCGTCGGTCTGGGAATCAGTCTGGGATTTGTGGTTCTGTATATGACCTTCTTTATCCTTTCCTGCCTGGATGCCAGCCTTCGCTGGATGCAAAGCACGATTGCGCTGTGGGGATATGTGGCGCTGGGGTGTGTGACCATGGCGGCGCTGTGCTACGGGGCCTGTCGTGTTATGCTCCGGCGGCGTATCCGGGAAATTGTAAACAGAAGCATTATTGAAAATATCAGGGAGCTGTGAGTATGAAAAAATTGATTTGCTTTCTTTTGACTGCTCTGCTGGTGCTGAGCATTTCTGCCGCCGCCCTTGGCGCGGAGGTAACCCTGGAGGAAACGGCGACTATGGACGGCATGGGGAAATCCTGGTATCAGGGCTATACCCCCACCGTTGCCTATAACACCATGACACTGTGCCTGCCTCTGACAGTGGAGGGCGCACAGGGGGAGATCACCGTGTCCATCGCACTGGATGACCCGGATGTGTTCCTGCTCACCGGCGACCCCAGGGCAGTGACTGTCTCTCCCAAAGATGGAATCTATCCTGTAAAGCTTTCCCTTGCGCTGGAACGCTATCGCAGAAATGGCGACTATCCCGCCACCATCACTATTCGGGGAACGGATGAGGCGGGGAAGGAAATCGTGGAGACCATGCCCTATGTTATCCGCATCCGGGATGGTTATGGCAGCCACGAGACCATGGAGCCGGTGCTTTCCGATGTGGTGACAGCCCTGGACGTGGGCACCGAGGGCACCGTGACCCTGACCGTCACGAACCCCACCACCACCCAGTCCATCCTGGGCGGAGAGATCACCCTGACGGATGCTGCCGGAGAAATCCTGATGTCCGGCTCCAACCGGGTGCGTCTGCCGGAAATTCTTCCGGGAAGAAGCGAAACTGTGACCATCCCCGTGACCATTAAGGCCACCGCCGCCATTGCGCCCCATACCCTGGAGGTGACCCTGAGCGGCAAGGTGCTGGGTGCGGCCTCCCAGTGGCAGGAGAGCTTCACCGTCCCGGTGACCCAGGCCATCCGGCTGGAGCAGGGCGGGGCTCAGCTCCCGGCGGCGATTGCGGGGGAGCTGGGATCCATGACCCTGCCCCTGATGAACATGGGCAAGGGCACCCTGAGCAACGTGCTGGTGAAGCTGGAAATGGAGGGCGTGATCGATGCCCAGAGCGTGCTGGTAGGAACCATGGAGGCGGGAGAATCCAAATCCGCCAAGCTGACCTTCACCCCGAAGCCGGACTCTGTGGGCACCCATTCCGGTACCGTCACAATTATCTGTGAGGATGCCTACGGCAATGCCTTCTCCCAGACCCTGAATGTGAGCCTGACCGTGGAGGAGCCTATCCCGGAGGTGACCGTGGAGCAGGAGGAGGCGGAGAAAACAGATGTGGGGAAAATCGTTCTCACGGTCCTGTGTGTGCTTCTGGCGGCAGGCATGGCGGTGGAAGGAAAGCTCCTGACGGATAAGCTCCATAAGCTGGAGGAGGACCGGCTGTAATTTCCCCCCCCGGCTTTCTGCGCCGGCTGCTTATAAACAGATTCAGTCCCGGAAACGAAGGTTTCCGGGACTGAAATTTTATACAGTTAGGGGAATCAGGCGTTGAATACATACTCGTCCAGACGGCGGAATGCCTCCTGAACACGGGAAAGGGGCAGCGCCAGATTCATGCGCAGGTGGCAGCTTCCGTGGAAGGGACGACCATCCTGAACGTAAACGCCCACATCGTAGCAGCTGTGCAGAACCTGATCGATGGTTTTTCCGTTGGCACTGCACCATTCGGTGCAGTCCAGAAACAGCATATAGGTGCCCTGGGGCCGTTGCACACGGATTCCGGGGAAATGGGCCTCAATGTACCGGCAGGCAAAATCCACATTTCCGGTGATGACCTGACGAAGCTCCTCCAGCCACTGCTGGCCCTCCTCCCGGTAGGCACCCAGAAGGGCGTACATACTCAGCACATTCATGGCGTTATAGTGGCTCAGACCGGCTTCCTTCTCCACCCGGTCCCGAAGCCGGGGATTGTAGATAATGGAGTAGCTGCCCACAAGGCCTGCCAGATTGAAGGTCTTGCTGGGGGCGTACATGGCTACGGTGCGCATTCTGGCATCCTCGGAGACGGACTGGGTGGGGGTGTGATGATAGCCGCTCAGGAGCAGATCCGACCAGATTTCATCGGAGATGACATAAACATCGTACTTTTTGAACAGCTCCATGGCCTGCAGAATCTCCCATTTTTCCCAAACACGACCGCAGGGATTGTGGGGGGAGCAGAAAATGGCGGCGTGGATCTTGTTTTCCACGATTTTTTTCTCCATGTCCGCAAAATCCATCCGCCAGATGCCCCGGTCGTCGATTTGCAGAGGGCTGTGGACAATGTGGTAGCCATTGTCCTCCAGAGCGTGGGTGAAGCCGATATAGGTGGGGGAGTGGACAAGCACATTGTCCCCTCTGGAGCACAGGACGTTCAGCGCGCTGACCACACCGCCCAGAACACCGTTGGCGTAGCCGATGTGCTCCGGGAGCAGTCCGTCAACGCCGTTGCGGGTCTGCTGCCAGCGGATGATGCTTTCGTAATATTCCGGACGGGGCTCAAAATAGCCATAGGCGGGGTGGGCAGTCCGCTGAATGATGGCCTCCGGTACTGTGGGCACCGTGGGGAAATTCATGTCAGCGACCCACATGGGAATCACGTCAAAGCCCTCCCGGGGGGCGCTGTAGGAGGAACCCGGGGCACCCACCGCGTCAACGGCAATGGCATCCATGCCCCGGCGGTCCATGATGGAGGTAAAATCGTATTTCATATTGAAGCTCCTTTTCTGTTGAATTGAAAAGTTGGATGCGGGGCATCAAAGTGCCAGCTGGGCAATCAGGGGCCCAAGAACCTGCCAGTTGTCCCCTTCAAATTCATAGTGGCGGCAGCCCTCCGGCGCGACTCCCGGGCAGAGAGCCGGATCTCCGGGGGCCTGATCCGCCGGGGTCAGGCCGGTGTGCATATACAGCGTGTCCAGCCCGGCGGCCCGAGCTCCGGCGATATCCGTGTGGCGGTCGTTTCCGATCATCAGACATTTGGCAGGGTCCAGCCCCTGCTCCTCCAGCAGAGCCCGGAAGAACCGGGTATCCGGCTTGCGGCAGCGATAGTCCGAAGAAATGTAGATTCCGTCCAGCTGCGCACCCAGTCCCAGACAGCGAAGCTCATAGGCGGTGAAGACCCGCTGGGCGTTGCTCAGCAGCCACAGCCGCAGTCCCTTTTCCCGGAGCTGGGCCAGAGCCTCCGGTACATGGGGGTAGAGCCGCAGGTGGGTGATTGAGGAAATGCGGAACAGCTGGGCGGCGTTGATACCCAGTGCGTCGGCGTTTTCGGTCACACCCATGGACCGGAACAGCGTGGACATGATCTGCTCAAAGGGAATATCCGGAAAGCATTCGTAGTCCTGACCGGCCTGGGCCTCCCGCCGGAGAAGCTCCTGCTGAAAAGCGGCCTTCAGCTGCTCGCCGGTGCATCGGGCACCGTAAAATCCAAAGTAAAGTGCCGTCTTTTCCCAGACCGGATCGCTTTCCTCGGTGTGAATATCGACCAGCGTGCCGTAAAGATCAAATATCAAGTCTGTGTATCTCATAATCGTGCCTCCTGGGACTATTGTACACCATTTGACAAAAAATGCAAGGATTGGCTGTGCCCCCCACTGCCACCCCGGCGGGAAAAACAGCAAACCGGACGGGCTGCTGCCCGTCCGGTTTGCTATGCCTGAATGCGCCAATAGCCTTTTTGGTCACGGTCCAGAAGCCCCTCTCCGATCATATCCCGGCGGATGGTGCAAAAATCGTCGTGATAATCAGCAATGATGAGATTGACCTCTTTTTCCGTATAAACCCGGTCAAATTCAAAGGCCTTCACGATCTCTTCCAGAATAATCCGTTCCTTTTTCCGCTGTGCGGGGATGGCCTTAAGCTTGCCGTATTCAAAGAACGCGTCAAGGACCTTTTGCCGGTAGGCAGTGTCCCGCTGAGCCTGAAGCTCCGCCTCCTCCGACCGGGTCTGGAGAATGTCGAGAATGGGGACTTCAAAAATTTCCCGCTGCAGCGTGTACATCATGTAATACTGGCTTTTGTAGGAGCGGACAGCTCCCACCTCCGAAAGCTTCTTCAGATGAAAGGATACGGTGGCGGCGCTGATTCCCAGCCGCTGGGCCAGCCGTTCAACGTACATATCCTCAATGGCAAGGGTCTTGAGAATTTGCAGCCGGGAACGGTCTGACAGGCATTTAAAAAGCTGAAGCGCTTCACTTTCGTTCATTGCGCACCCTCCCAAAGGAATGCTGCCGCCTGCCGGATCTCGGCAACGGCATCCAGCTTGATCTTTTCAATCTGCTGTTTCTCGGAATCGCCGTGAAGCGCGGCTGTGCGGCTGGAGGCTTCCCAGGCGGTGGGAATCTGGTCCAGACGGAGCCGGAAAAATGTGCCGACAGAAGGGGTATCCTCCCCATGCTGCCGCCGGGCGGCGGTCAGAACCGTGCGGAAAATGTCGAAAATATTGCTGCGGATTTTCTGGAATTTGGCTTCATCCCCCCGACCATCTGCGCTCAGGGCCTGACCGCGCTGCTCGCAAAGGTCGATTTCCTTCCGGAAATAAGCTTCCAGACTTTCAATTGTGTGCTCCATAGTGGATGCCCTCCTTTTTTGCTTTTTGCCTATAGTGCGATTATACCATCAACAAATTAAAATGTCAATACTGATTTGATAAATATAAAATCAAATTAAAGAAAGAGCGCCTTCGCTCATGGAAGCGAAGGCGCAGTGTATTTATTCCGGTGCGAGGGCAACGAAGGGCTGCTTCCTGCGACAGAAAATGCTTATAGGCATCGGCCCATTTCGTAGGCTTCCTGCATGGCGAGGTGGGTTTTGATTTCTCCCTTTTCGTAGGCACCGCCGCCGAGAATGACACCCTTTTCTACGGCCCCCTCCACACAGTCGGCATAGCCACGGAAGCAGGCCAGAGTTGTGTCGGCGGAGGCGGCTTCCTCGTCCGCCATGGTGACGACGTAGTAAAATTCCTTGTTCTTCACCTCCAGCCAGCGGGCCACGGTACGGTCAATCACCGCTTTCAGCTGGGCATCGATGGAGTAGAAGTACACCGGGCTGGCAAGCACCAGCACATCCGTATCGATCATTTTCTGCAAAATCTGCGCCATGTCGTCCTGGAATACGCATTCCCCGCCGTGCTCCCGGCAATGGTAGCAGGCGATGCAGGGGTGGATGCTCTTTTCCGCCACCCGGATTTTCTCCACATGGTGCCCGGCCTCCATGGCACCCTTGGCAAACTGGTCACACAGCAGGTCGGAATTGCCCCCCTTTCTGGGGCTTCCCGATAAAATCAGAACATTCTTGCCCATATCTTACCTCACTTCAATGCCGCACCGTCGGAGAAGGCGTTGCCCACCTTTTCCCCCAGCACATGGTAAGCCCGGTTCATGGCATCGAAGGTGATGGGGCGCAGCTTCATGGGGTCGATGTTGCCGCCGGTCAGCACCCTTTCCTCAGCGCAGACATTGACGATCTTGCCCACCATGCGGCAGGTCTCCGGGTCGTAGCTGATAAGCTGGCATTCCACCGCCATGGGCAGCTCCCGGATGATGGGGGCATCCACAAAGGCGCTCTTTTCCGTGTGGAAGCCTGCCTTTTCCAGCTTGTCCGCCACCTGATTGCCGGAAACCAGACCCACGAAATCACAGGCCATCACGGTATCGGCGGTAGCCATGCTGACGGTAAAGGCGCGTCTTGCCAGAATGTTCTTCACCGTCCTGTGCCCGGCACTGAGGCACAGGGAAATCTCATCGCTTTCGCTGAGCCCACCCCAGGCGGCGTTCATGGCATCGGGGTTGCCGTTTTCATCGTAAGAGCCGATGATAAACACCGGCTGGGGATACAAAATGGGCTTCGGGCCAAAATTCTTTCTCATAACAATAAGCTCCTTTACCAGTTTTTCTTGTCCTTGGTGCAATCGTGCTGCTTTTTGCGCTCCTCCACCATTTTTACGAACCATTCTACCATATTGGGGTCCGTATGGGAAAAGAAGCTGCTTTTCTTTTTGTCCAGGGCGGCAATGGCAGCCATGTCCTCCTCACTGAGGGTGAAGTCAAAGACGTTGAAATTTTCCTCCATCCGCTCAATATGGGTGGACTTGGGGATGACGACAATGCCCCGCTGCAAATGCCAGCGCAGAATCACCTGCGCCACGCTCTTGCCGTGGCTTGCGGCGATGGCTTTCAGCTCAGGGAGGCAGAACATATCGCCCCGGCCTTCGCCAAAGGGCGCCCAGGCTTCCATTTGCACACCGTACTTTTCATGCCAGATTTTAGCCTCTGCCTGCTGGTTGTGGGGATGGATCTCCACCTGATTCACCATGGGCTTGATGCGGTTGAAGGAGGCAAAGTCGATCATCCGGTCAGTATAGAAGTTGGAAATGCCGATGGCACGGATTTTTCCATCCCCGTACAGCTCCTCCAATGCCCGGTAAGCCCCGTAGGTATTCCCGAAGGGCTGGTGCAGCAGGCACAGGTCCAGGTAGTCCACCTGTAGTTTGTCCATGGATTCCAGAACGGATTTTTTGGCCTCCTCATAGCCGTAATGCTCGATCCAAACCTTGGTGGTCAGGAAAATTTCCTTTCTGGAAATGCCGCTTTTGGCGATGGCTCTGCCCACTTCTTCCTCGTTAAAGTAGCTCTGGGCAGTGTCAATGAGCCGATAGCCCACCTTCAGGGCATCGGAAACGCAGCGCTCGCATTCGTCTCTGGTGACCTGATAGACCCCGTAGCCCAGCTGGGGCATTTTCACGCCGTTGGATAAGGTAATGTAATTCATAGCTTCCCTCCTGATTGGTATTGTGTTTGCCGCATCCTTGTGGTATCATAAGGGTGTTTAAGGAGATTATACGACTTAAAGCTACCTTTAAGTCAATGGGTTCGGAGGGAAAATATGCTGTACACAGTGGGAGAAATGGCAAAAAAGCTGGGGGTTGCGGCTTCGACCCTGCGCTACTACGATCAGGAGGGGCTGCTGCCCTTTGTGGAGCGGTCCTCCGGCGGAATGCGGATGTTTAAGGAAAGCGACTATGAGTGGCTTCAGATTATCGAATGCCTGAAAAAGACGGGAATGCCGCTAAAAGATATCCGCAGCTTTGTCCTGATGGCGATGGCAGGGGACGAAACAATTGAGCCCCGGCTTGCCCTGATCCGAAAGCAGCAGGATTCGGTGCGGCATCAGATCAGTCAGCTTCAGGAAACATTGGAAACCCTGGACTTCAAATGCTGGTATTACGAAACGGCCCAGGCCGCCGGAACCACCGAGGTACCCCGGAATATGACCTTGGAGGAGCTGCCCGAGCGCTTTCGGGAGGTGCGGAAGCGCCTGAAGGGCCAATGACGGGCCGGGCGGATTCATCCGGGAACCGGCTGACGCATAAAACTACCCCCTGATGCAGGCGTGTTCCTGCATCAGGGGGTGATTTGTTTTTGCTCTCAGCGGCTTCCCGGGTGATTACCCAATTGCTTCGTTAATCGTAATCACCGACGTTTCCCCGATGCCCTTGCAGCTGAGACGGAAGTATCCGGCGGTGCTGTCGAAGGTAAACTGAATCAGGTTTCTGTCCGTATCCCAGACGGGGGAAAGGCTGGAGGCGAACTGCGTTCCGTTCAGGCTGCCGGAGGTGGAGCCGGGCGCGGCGGAATACAGCAGGAAATTGGAACTGTCTGCCGAAAGCACCACATTTTTCAGCCGGACAATGTCGTTTTGCCTTACAGGGATCCAGCCTGTCAGGAAATTCCCCTGCTGTGCGCCCTCCGACTGCCCGCTCTGGCTCCAGCGGACATTTTCTTTGTAGCCCACACCGTTATAGACACTCACACCGTCCGCTGCCAGGGCCTTTGCCAGCACATTGGTATAGCTTACCGGATGACTCTCAATCTTCACGGTTCTGCTTTCTCCACGGCCCACACGGATGACCTCGATTTTGTGGTTGTCGTAGTCAGCAACAATGCCGTTGACCGCGGCTTCCGTGGTCGTCCCGGCGGTGTAGCTTAAAGCACTGCGGATGTGCTGGCTGTCCGTCTCTACCAGGATAATAGGAATACCGGTGGTCGTGGTGCCGTCATAGTCCTGATGGCAGTGCCCGCCGATGCAGAACTCCACCCAGCCCTTGCAGGATGCATAACCTCCCGTCCGGCTGTTGTAACTGTCCAGCTGGTCAATGATTTTGCTCGCATCGGCGTTCAGACCCTTGATGGGAACAGGCCGTTCGTTGTATCTGCCATAGTCCACATCGTACCAGATGTGAGAAACCGCCACAATGTGCCAGTTTTTCGGGGTGGACAGCAGTGCCGCCTTGACAAAGGTCAGCTGCTTTTCCGTAGCGCCCTGATAGGCGGTGTCCAGAAAAAGGTATCGGGTCATTTCCGCAGGGCTGTCCATGTAGTACCAAAGGCCCTTTTTCTCCCGGACGATATCCGGGGTTTCCTCCGGTGCCAAGAGATAGCCGTAGATGTAAGCCTCCGGGAAGATGTTGTTGGTGGCGTTGCCGTCATCGTGGTTTCCAACCACGCTGTGGTGGTTGGGCAGGACCTTCAGCTGATGCCGCCAGTCCCACAGGTATTCCATGGTGTCGTAGTCCGTGCCTTCGTTGTTTACGATATCCCCGCCGAAGAAGGTCTTTACCATGCCCGTGTGCTGACAGAGATAATTCAGCAGCACGGGGGATTTCTGAGCCCCGTAATTCCAGTGGGTATCCGAATAGAACAGGAATGCGGACTTGTTGGCCCCGGCGGCGCACAGAGCTGTGTTGATTGCCTGAATGCCTGTGTCCAGGGCCGCTTTCCAGTACCCGGGAACTCCGGCAATCGCTGCTTCCAGGCCGTCCAGGATCTCCTGCTTGTCGCTTTCCGTCCAATAATCTTCACCCTTTATCGGTGTTTTTCCCGCTGCACCGGCAGGACCTGCGTCACCTTTGTCCCCTTTGGGCCCCTGGGGACCGGTGAGGCCAATGGGGCCCTGGGCGCCGTCTTTTCCGTTTTCTGGGGGATCGACCCATTGAGTATCCCGGTCCAGCCCGGACTTTTTAGCCAGCACCTGACCTGCTGCACCCCCCTCCGGGAGTCCGGAAGCCTCCTCCATAGCTGCCTCCAATTCCGCAAGCTGATTGCTGAGCGCCCGCAGAGAGGTGACAACGTTTACCCAGGCGGGATTTTCTGGTGTGACGGCGGGGTCTCCTTCTGCAATGGCACCGGGCAGAATTGCTCCGACCCGGGCCAGGGTGGAGGTGATGACCAGCGTGCCGTCAGGCTTGCGGCCCTCCAGCCCGATGTAAAGGACATTGGTGCCGAATTTACACAGCTGCAGTACCTCCGGGGCAACCACTGCGTCCCTCTTCACATCCAGCACCAGCCGCTTTCCGGCGGAGCTTTGACAGACCAGGGTCTTGATAAGGCCATCCCAGGCGCTGTCGCAGATGATGGTGACCGGAACCCCTACCATCCCCGCCGTCAGGACTCCGCTGACCCGGGCGCTGGCGACCGGGCCGGTTACGGTCAATTCAATACTTGTCATTTTTACCACTCCTTTTCATATTCGCAAGGAATCCTTGCACCATTAGCGGCAAAAAGAAACGCGGTTGCATCTTTTTGTGCAACCCTGGCGGATTTTCGCGGTGCGGTTTACATTCCGGCTTGGGCGCTCTAGAATAGGAGAATACTCTATTTACCAAAGGAGAAGACACTATGCCTGACCGAATCATTACAGAGGAGATATGCCTGGCCTTTTACCGCCATCTGGTTGCTGAGGAGAAAAGTCCGGTGACCATTGAAAAGTATCTGCGGGATATTGATGCCTTTTGCCGGTTTGCGGGGGAGGGCACCGTGACCAAGGAGGTCGTGATTGCCTATAAGCAGCGGCTTTTGGAGCGGGGCTACGCAGTGCGTTCCGTCAATTCCATGCTGTCCAGTGTGAACAGCCTCCTTTCCTTCCTGGGCTGGCAGGACTGCCGGGTGAAAAGCCTGCGGATTCAGCGGGAGGCCTACCGCTCTGAAAGCAGAGAGCTGACCAAGGCGGAGTATTTCCGCCTGCTGGATGCCGCACGGAAGCCCGGACTGCGGTTGGTTCTGGAAACCATCTGCGCAACGGGGATCCGGGTGTCGGAGGTGCGCTTTTTTACGGTGGAGACCATACAGACGGGGGAAATTACCGTCCGGTGCAAAAGTAAAATCCGCAGAATTCTGATTCCCGGAAAGCTGCGCAAGCGGCTGCTCAGCTTTGCGAAAAAAGAAAAAATCCACTCCGGGCCGATTTTTCTCAGCCGGAATGGAAAGCCTCTGGACAGAAGCCGGATCTGGGCGCTGATGAAAGCCCTGTGCGGCAGGGCTGATGTGAAAAAAAGCAAGGTGTATCCCCACAACCTTCGGAAACTGTTTGCCCGAACCTTTTACAGCCAGGATAAGGACATTGCCAAGCTGGCGGATATCCTGGGGCACAGCAATATCAATACCACCCGGATTTACATTATTTCCACAGGCTCCGAGCACCGCCGGAAAATCGAGCGGCTGGGCCTGGTGAGCTAGGCGTTGCTACATAATAAGCATTATGTGACGGGACCCGGGGGACAGCGCGGGCAGAACTGTTTTGGGTATGCAAAAAGCACCCTACAAAACAGGAAAGAATTTCAGGCACTTTCCTGGCTTTGGGGGTGTGGAGCGCATATATGGCTGGGGCAGGCATGGAAACGGAGAGGGCTTTTTTCTGCAATAGGCCTTGCACAATGGCGGTATAGGTGCTATAATGTAAGATGAATTGTTGTGAAAACCGGGATTTGCACACAAGACCCGTCACATAATGCTTATTATGTGCTACATTCCCCGAAGAACATCCCAACGGATACGGAAGAGAATTGCAGAAACGGAAGTAGAGAGAAAGAATATGTACGCAAAAAAGACCCAAGGATGGAGAAAGCACGCCGATTTTATGCTGCTGGATATGGCTGTTCTGCAGCTGGCATTTGCTCTGGCCTATATCACCCGCCATGGCATATTAAACCCTTACGCGAACACCATATACCGGAATCTGGCCATTGTCTTTGCGCTGGTGGATTTTCTGGTTCTGGTTCTGAACAGAACCATGAAAAACGTTTTGAAGCGGGGCTATTTCAGGGAAATGGAGCAGACTGTGCGCCATGTGTTTCTGGTAACGGTGCTGGTTTCCCTGTATATCTTTTCGGTTCAGTCCGGTGAGGATTATTCCCGGATTACCTTTTACCTGACGGCGGTGTACTATGCTGTGCTGGGATATGTAACCCGGCTGGTGTGGAAACGTCTGCTGCTGCACCGGAAACGGGAGGTCCCTGCCTCGGCTATGTATTTTATCACCACCCGGGAGCGGGCGGCACAGATCATCGAACGGTTCCGGAAGAACAATGTGGGCCACACGCTGATTCAGGGCCTGTGTCTTCTGGATGAGGACGGAACAGGCCGGAAGATTGCCGGTGTGCCGGTTACAGCAAATGGGGACACCGTCCTGGAATATCTGTGTGACAAATGGGTTGATGAAATATTCCTGTCCCTGCCGGAAAGCTTTCTCTATCCGTCAGAGCTCGTATCCAATCTGGCGGAAATGGGCATTGTGGTGCATATCGAGATGGAGCAGCTGGAGATCGGTCATTGGCAGCATCAGGTGATTCAGCCCATGGCGGGCACCACTGTCCGCACCATCAGCATGACCATGGCAACACCCTGGCAGAATTTCCTGAAGCGTCTGCTGGATATTCTGGGAGGACTGGTTGGCTGCATTCTTACCGGACTTTTGACATTGGTCATCGGTCCTCTGATTTATATTCAATCCCCGGGCCCGATTTTCTTCGCCCAGACCCGGGTGGGAAAAAACGGTCGGAAATTCAAGCTCTACAAGTTCCGCAGTATGTACCTGGACGCGGAGGAGCGGAAGGCGGAGCTTATGGCCCAGAACCGGGTTCAGGGGGGACTGATGTTCAAGCTGGAATACGACCCCAGAATCATCGGCTGCGAAAAGCGGCCTGACGGCACCATCAAAAAGGGTATCGGCAATTTTATCCGGGATTACAGCCTGGATGAGTTCCCCCAGTTTTTCAATGTGCTGAAGGGAGATTTGTCCCTGTGTGGCACCAGACCACCTACGGTGGATGAATGGGAGCAGTATGAGCTGCACCACCGGGCAAGACTTGCCATCAAGCCCGGCATCACGGGGCTGTGGCAGGTCAGCGGACGGAGCAACATCACCGATTTCGAGCAGGTGGTGGAGCTGGACAAAAAATACATACAGGAGTGGAGCATGGGCCTGGATTTCCGCATTTTACTGCAAACGGTGAAGGTCGTCCTTCACAAAGAAGGCTCCATGTAAGACTTTTATGAAAAAAAAGAAAGAAACCTTGCGCATTGCCATGCTGGGCCACAAGCGGGTGCCCTCCCGGGAAGGGGGCATCGAAATCGTGGTGGAGGAGCTGGCAGCCCGGATGGCGGCCTGCGGTCACCATGTCACCTGCCTGAACCGGGCGGGAAAGCACGTCAGCGGGGCGGAAAATGCCCAGTCGGCGGTGAAGGAATACCGGGGCTTCCGCATCAAAACCGTCCCGGCGATTGACAGAAGAGGACTTGCCGCCATGACCGCGTCGGTGACAGGAGCAGTCGCGGCGGCCTTTGGTCGCTATGACGTGGTACATTTTCACGCCGAAGGCCCCTGCGCCATGCTGTGGCTCCCCAAATTGCTGGGCAAGCGCTGCATTGCCACCATCCATGGACTGGATCACCGGCGGGCCAAATGGGGCAGACTTGCCCGGGCCTATATTCTGCTGGGAGAAAAATGCGCAGCCCGGTTTGCCGATGAAATCATCGTGCTCAGCCAGGGCGTTCAGAATTATTTTCGGGATACCTATGACCGGGAAACGGTGTGGATTTCCAACGGCGTGACAAAGCCGGAGCGGCGGGAAGCGGAGGAAATCACCCGGCGCTTTGGACTGAAAAAGGACGATTACATTCTCTACCTGGGCCGGCTGGTCCCGGAGAAGGGAATCTCTTATTTAATAGAAGCCTTCCGCCAGACTGCTGTGGACAAAAAGCTGGTCATCGCCGGGGGCAGCTCCGATACCGATGCCTTCGCCGCAGAGCTGCGGCAGCAGGCTCAGGGGGATGACCGGATCCTCTTTACCGGCTTTGTCCAGGGAAGGGCTTTGGAGGAGCTTTACAGCAACGCCTGGTGCTATGTGCTGCCCAGCGATCTGGAGGGAATGCCTCTGAGCCTGCTGGAGGCCATGAGCTACGGCAACTGCTGTGTCACAAGCGATATTGAAGAATGCGCTGCCGTGCTGGAAAACCACGGCCTGACCTTCCCCAGGGGGGATGCGGCTGCCCTGGCGGCCCTGCTGCAAAGGCTCTGGGAACACCCGGAACTGGTGGAAACCTACCGCAAAACCGCAGCGGATTTTATTCTGCAAAAATACAACTGGGACCTGGTTGCCCAAAGAACGCTGGAGCTGTATCAATGAAAATCCTGATGGTCAATAAATTCCTGTATCCCAAGGGCGGTGCGGAAACTTACATATTCAAACTGGGGCAGATTTTGAAAGCCCACGGACATGAGGTGCAGTATTTTGGCCTGGACAATGGGAAAAATGTGGTGGGAAACGATGTCGGTGCCTATGTAACCGATATGGATTTCAGTACCGGAATCAGGAAAAACCTGGGTGCGCCCTTTCGGATCATTTATTCTACGGAGGCCAGAAGAAAAATCAGAGTCCTGCTGGATGCTTTCCGGCCGGATGTGGTACACCTGAATAATATCCAGTTCCATCTGACCCCGTCCATGATTCTTGAGGTGGAGAAATACCGGCGGGAAACCGGACGGACGGTTAGAATCGTCTATACAGCCCATGATTATCAGCTGATTTGCCCCAGCCATGGCCTTTTTGACCCGGATATCCAAATTTGCGAAAAATGCCTTGGCGGAAACTTCACCCATTGCCTCAAGTCGAAATGTGTCAAAAATTCCCGGGCAAAAAGTCTTCTGGGTATGCTGGATGCCTATTTTTGGAAGTGGAACAAGGCCTATTCTTATATCGACAGGATCATTTGTTGCAGCAATTTTCTGAAATCCAAGCTGGATACCCAACCCCGGTTTCGCAATAAAACCATTGCCCTGCATAATTTTGTGGACAAAGTTTCAGAAGTCCTCCCGGAAAAAGAGGACTATGTGCTGGAATTTGGTCACTTGTCCAAAGATAAAGGAACGTTAACGGTACTGGAAGTAGCAAAACGAAATCCGGATATTCCCTTTGTGTTTGCCGGATATGGCACCGCAGAAACGGAAATTCAAAAGGTAGAGAATGCAGAATATGTGGGCTTTAAAACAGGGGAAGAATTGAAAATACTCATCCAAAAAGCCAAGTTCAGCATATACCCTTCTGAATGGTACGAAAATTGCCCCTTTTCTGTGATTGAGTCCCAGATGTACAGCACACCGGTGATCGGTGCCAGAATTGGGGGCATCCCGGAACTGATCGGGGAAGAAGAAACCGGATTGCTCTTTGCGCCGGGCAACGCAGAAGACCTGGAAGTGAAAATTCGATATCTTTGGGATACCAGGGGACTGGCAGAAAGGTTTGCCCAAAACTGTGCCCAAAGAGAATTTGAAACAGCGGATAGCTATTACCAAAAGCTAATGGAAATTTATGGAGCAAAGTATGAAAATCTATGAAATTGGGACAGGCTATACACCGATCCCGGCTCAAATCAGCGCTGCCACCGAAATCGTGGTGGAGGAACTGACAAAGGCGTTTCTTAAACAGGGGATTCCGGTGGAAATCGTGGACATTGCCTGCAAGAACCGGGCGGAAAATCAGCTTCCCATCCGGGAGGTCCCAGTTCCCAAATGTTTTTCCGGGACGGATGTGAAGCTGGGAATCCTGCACAAGCTGAAGCGGGTGGTCTATTCGGTTGCGCTGGCCCGGACACTGAAGAAGCTGCTGAAACAGACCCCGGAAAGGGTGGTACTGCATTTTCATAACCAGTACAACCTGTTTTTCTTTCTGAAGCTTACACCGGAAAAGCTGCGCAGAAGGTGCCTGATTGCCTATACCAATCACAGCGGCGTATGGCGTATGTCCTGGCAGGAGATTGAGAAGACTGTTCAAAAGCGGTATTTTCAGGAAGCGGCCTGCATGAAGCAGGCTGACCTGGTGTTTTTGCTGAATGAGGAAACCAGGGCCAATGTTGAGACCCACCTGGGGGTGCCGGAGGAGCGGATTGTTGTAATTGACAACGGCGTAAATACCGATCTTTACCGTCCTCTGAACAGGGAGCAGCGGGAACAGGCCCGGACTGCCTTTGGGCTGGAGGGTTGCAGAGTGATATTGCAGGTCGGCTCTGTCAATGAAAATAAGGGCCAGCTTCGTTCCGCCCGGAATTTGACCCCGCTTCTGAAAGAACGGCCAGAGCTGGTATTTGCCTATGCCGGCGGCATTGTGGACCAAATGTATCAGGAAAAAATTCAGGCCTATGCTGCTGAGCAGAAGCTGGAAAAGCAGATTCGTTACCTGGGCATGATAGAACCGGGCGAAACGCTCAACAAGCTGTACAATTGTGCTGAGATGACCGTTGTGGCATCCAATTTTGAAAGCTTCAGCCTTGTAACAATCGAGTCTTGCGCCGCCGGGGTGCCGGTATTGGTGAATGAGGGAAGTCTGGTCAATTTTGGCGCGGGATGCGTTTCCTATTCGGAGGATACCTTCACGGCTGCCGCTGACCGGACGGAAAAGGAACTGGAAATGCTGGGCCGGGCCGCAAGAACCAACGCCCTGGAGCATTATAGCTGGGATGTGATCGCAGGGCGCTATGCCCATCATTTCCTGGCGTATGTGGAAGGAATGAAAGAAATCAATGCCTAAAAAACTGAACGGCACCGTTATTGTGACCTACCGCTGCAATGCCCGGTGCAATATGTGCAACCGATACAAAGCCCCCTCCAGACCGGAGGAGGAAATCTCCCTGGAGACCATCCGCAAGCTGCCGCCCATGTATTTTACCAACATCACCGGCGGCGAGCCCTTCATCCGGGAGGACCTGAAGGATATCGTCCGGGAGCTGTACAAGAAGAGTGACCGGATTGTGATTTCCACTAACGGCTTCTTCACCGACCGGATCGTGGAGTTGTGCAGGGAATTTCCCAACATCGGCATCCGTATCTCCATCGAAGGGCTGGAAAAGACCAATAACGAAATCCGGGGCCTGGAGGATGGCTTCAACCGGGGCTACAACACCCTGAAAAAGCTTCGGGAAATGGGCATGAAGGACGTGGGCTTCGGCATGACCGTCCAGGATAAGAATGCCCCTGACCTGGTGCCGCTGTATGAAATCTCCAGCGATATGGGCATGGAGTTCGCCACGGCCTCCCTGCACAACAGCTTCTACTTTGTGGAGGCGAAGAACATTATCCATGACCGGCCCATGGTCGCCCAGAACTTTGAAGACCTTATCAACCGGCTGCTGAAGTCCAACAGCCCCAAAAAGTGGATGCGGGCCTACTTTAACCACGGCCTCATCAACTATATCTATGGTCAGAAGCGGCTGCTGCCCTGCGACATGAGCTTTGATACCTTCTTTATCGACCCCTACGGCGATGTGATGCCCTGCAACGGCACCAAGGACAAGGAGGTTATGGGAAACCTCAACGAACAGAGCTGGGACCAGCTGTGGAACAGCCCGGAAGCGGAGGCTGTCCGCAAAAAGGTCCGCTGCTGCGACCGTAACTGCTGGATGATCGGCTCCGTGTCCCCGGCAATGCACAAGTACATCTGGGTTCCCGGCCTCTGGGTGGTCTGGCACAAGCTCAAGGCTCTCTTTATGAAGAAGCCTTACTCCATGTACGAAAGCAAAATCGTCCGGGACTACCGGGACGGCAAGGTGACCAGGTCACAGCTGGATAAGTGCTCCACCTGTGACCTGTGCGCGGTGGCAAATAACGGGCTTCCCGTGACGGAGGAAGCCTGAGGAACGCGATGATTATTCTATCAAACTGCCTGTCGGATGTGGCGGATGAAGGCTGCTTAAAGGTAGCCAACAGCCTGATTAAGCGAATCAAGAAAAATGCGCCACAGGTGACAGTTGTTTCCTATGAGCGGGAAAACGCCATTGCGGATACGCATATGAAGCTTAACAAGCTGCTGTTGAGCAAAAAGCTGATGGCGCTGCTGCGAAAAAAGCGGGAAACGGTTCTGTTTGTGCCCTTTCCGGCAAAGGCCATCGCAACGGTTCTGCGGATATTTGTGCTGTCCTGCCTTAATCCCGCAGAAGTGTCTGTGCTGATGACGATGACCGGTCAGCACACCCCCATTACAAAATGGATCCTGCGGGCAAGCGGGGCCCATATTTACACCCTGGCCCAGGATATGGAGAATTTCTACCGCTCGTTTTTGCCGCCGGAGCGGGTAACATACCTGAAAACTGGCGTGGATACAAATAAATTCAGCCCGGTTTCCCGGGAAAGAAAAGAGCAGCTGCGGGCGAAATACGCCCTGGATCCTGACAAAACGACAGTGCTTCATGTGGGGCATCTTCAGGCGGGCAGAAATATCGACAAGCTTCTGCTGCTGGATTCCCGGTATCAGATTCTGCTGGTGGTCAGTACGCTGACAAAAGATGAGCAGGATCTGGTGCTGCGCCAGAAGCTGGAGCAGCGCGGGAATATTCGCGTTATCGATACATTTCTCCCTGCGATTCAGGAAATCTACCAGCTGGCGGATGTGTACTTCTTCCCCGTGGTCAGCAGAAGCAGCTGCATTGATGTTCCCCTTTCCGCCATGGAGGCGGCAGCTTGCGGAAAGCCGGTTGTGGCAACGCCCTTTGGAGAGCTGAAGGCATTCCGGGGAACACCCGGGTTCTATTTCCTGGAATCCTTTGCGCCGGAGGCTATGAATCAGCTGATTGAAAGGGCTGCCTGCCAGAAAGTTTCCAATATTCAGCAGACAGTCCGGGAATATGACTGGAGCCGGGCGGTTTCCTGCCTGAGCCGGCTGTAAACAAGAGAAGGAGGCGCTTATGGAGCAACCATTGGTATCCATTGTGATTCCGGTATATAATGTTGCACCCTACCTGGACCGCTGCCTGTCCTCCGTAGCCGGGCAAACCTATCCGAATTTGGAGATTATTCTGGTGGATGACGGATCCCCGGATGCCTGCCCGCGGATGTGTGATGCCTGGGCGGAAAAGGACGGGCGCTTCCGTGTGATACACAAGGCCAATGCGGGACAGGGACTGGCCCGGAACGATGGCCTGACCATCGCCGGAGGAGAATACTGCTTTTTCTTCGACAGCGATGACTATGTGGAGAAAAACATTGTGGAGGAATGTGTCCGGACGGCTCAGTGCGACGGTGCGGATGCGGTTCTCTTTGGCAGGTGGGATGTGGGGCCGGACGGAAGAAAAAAGGCACTGCAGATTCATGCGCAGCAGCTTCTGTTTTCCGGCAACGAAATCTGTGAAAAGCTGCTTCCAAAGCTCTTTACCTATGAGATGGGGCTGGGCGTGGGAGCCTGCGGCAGAATGTACCGCATGAAGACCCTGCGAAGCAACGGCCTTGCCTTTGTGTCGGAGCGGGAAATCATTTCTGAGGATGCGTATTTTGCGCTGCAGTTTTTTTTACACGCAAGGGCGGTATCCATTTTACCGAAAAATCTGTACAACTACTGCCAAAGGGAGGATTCCTTTTCCCACAGCTTCCGCAGGGATAAGCTGGAGCAGAACAACCGCTTTCTGGCCCAATCTCTGGACTATGTGAAGAAGCACCGGCTACCGGCACAGGTCGGTACAGGCGTAACGGTGCGGTATCATGCCTATACCATTGGCCTGCTGAAGCAGATCCTGCGCAGCGATGAGCCGGAGAAACACGGTGAGCTCCTTCGGATTCTGAGGGACCCTGAGCTGCACAGGACACTGGTGTGGGATGTTTTGAAAAGAGAATCGAAGGCCCAGGCAGTGTTCTTCCTTTTGGCAAAGCTTCGCTTATATGGCCCGTGCTGCCGGCTTCTCCGCTGGAAGGTAAAACGGGAAACGGGTTTGGGGGACAGATGATAAATCAAAATAGAATTCGTCTTACGGCGACACACCGTTCGCTTTCAAAAGCGCTGACCTACCTTCTGCTTATTACACCGCTGATTCTGGCGATTTTGCAGGAGTTTCTGAAGCTTCCGGGCGTGGTTCGATTTCTGGGAGATTTGGGCTGGATTGGCATTTTGATCCTGCTGTTTTTGAACCGGAAGTGGTATATCCGACGGGATATTTTACCGCTGCTCATTGTGGTGCTGCTTCTGTTTGCGGACACGCTTCTGGCGTATTTTCTGAATTATCAGTCGCCGTTTTATTACATATGGGGCGTTAGAAACAACTTTCGCTTCTACGTTGCTTTCTTTTCGTTTATTTCCTTTTTTGACCGGGATGATGCCTACGGGTGCCTCAATTGGCTGGATAAAGTCTTTTGGCTCAATGCGGTTGTGTGCCTGATTCAATACAGCCGGGGCTATGCTCAGGATTTTTTGGGCGGAATTTTTGGCGTTTCCTATGGCTGCAACGGCTACCTGATAACATTTTTTATCATTGTTATCTCCAAGTCTGTCCTCATGTACATGAACGGACAGGAGGGGACGGTAAAATGCCTGCCCAAGTGCGCCACGGCTTTGGTTATCTCCATGCTGGCAGAGCTGAAGTTCTTCTTCTTTATCTTTGTCCTGATTCTGGTGATGGCGATGGTTCTGACCAGATTTTCCGGGAAAAAGGTGCTGCTCATCATTGTTGGTGCAATTCTGGTGTCCACACTGGCTACTATGCTGGGGGCAATGTATCGCTCTTTTGAGAATTTCTTCTCACTGGAATCCATAATTGATGTCCTGACCCGGACAAATTATGCCTCCGACAAGGACATTGGCCGATTTAACGGTGTCCCCATCCTGTCCCGGAAATTTATGGATGGGCTACTGGACCAGCTGTTTGGCCTGGGGCTGGGAAACTGTGATGTTTCCAGTATGTCGCTGTTTTGCTCCCCGTTTTACAATTCCTACAGCTATTTGCGCTATTATAGTTTCTCCTACGCGTTTATGTTCCTGGAAAATGGCTATGTCGGACTGTTTCTGTATGTTCTGTTCTTTGGACTGTGCCTGCTCAACGCGTTCCGGAGATACCGGAGAAAGCAGGGGGAGCTACTGTTTTCCCAGCTGGGAATTCTGATGGCGGTGATTTGCTTTATCCTGCTGTTTTATAATTCCTCACTGCGCGTGGAATCCGGATATCTGATCTATTTCGTCCTGGCCCTGCCCTTTATTGAGCAGAGCGGCGGACAGTCACCGAGAAAAGGAGATGATATGAAATGAAGCAAGCAAAATATTTAGACCGCAGCAAGCCGAAGAAAAAGCCATGGCTTATCCCGGCGGCGCTGGTGCTGATTGCCATTGGGGTCGTGGGCCTGCGCCTGCTGAAGCCTCCGGCCATGGAAGAGCAGAAGGAGACAGAGGGAACGGAAGCATCGGCATCTGCGGAAGCCTCGCTCCCGGAGCAGGAAACGGATGCGCCTGTGACGTATACCCAGCTCCAGACGGCCTACCTGACGCTGCCTGTTCCTGAGGATATTCTGACGGCACTTCGTCATCAGGAGGTTACCCAGGACGATGTGTCCATGGAAGTTTTTTCGATGGTTTTTGAAGAAAGGGAAACGGAGCTGTTTCGGATCTGCTTTGGCGATGCCCAGTTCGGAAAGCAAATCGGTTACCTGCAGGTGGAGCAGAGGGATATTCCGATAACATTGCAGATTTGCGAGTATGAAGAAGGGTATTTTGGCAGCGAGGAGGAGCGGCTTGCCTATTATCAAGCCATGGATTGCCTGAACGGTATTCTCAAAGCCATTCAGGAAGACAGCCGTTTCTGCGAGGACCTGACAGAAGCGCCCACGGAGCAGAAGGATGTAGCAATCGCAGCTTGGAATTTTCAGCTGCCGGACACCGTGGAGTATGAGGAAACGGAAAGCGGCGATAGTTACCTGCTGACCTTCTACACAACCATCCGGGGGGACCGGCAGGATCTGTACCGGATTGCCATTGGTGAGGAAACCTTGTCCTCTGTGCTGGGAACTTACCTGTGGAATGACGAGGAAAGACAGCTGTCTGTGGAAAGCTTCCCGCTTCCGGAGATGGAGGGCTGGTCTGCAAGCGATGCGGATACATTGTATATCGCAATGGACTCCATTAACGATGTAATCGCCACGATTATGCAGGCGCCCGGCTTCTCCCAGGGTGAGGCGCAATAAATGTTGTTTACCAGTTCATTTGGTAGATATAGAGGAATCCAATATAAGGAGGAAACAAAATGGTTTATTCAATGAAAACCCGTGTGTTGTCCCTTCTGCTGTGCCTGTGTATGCTTATGGGCGTGGTGCCTATGGCGGCACTGGCAGATGAGACCGGTTCTGAGGAAACAGTGGCAACCGAGGCTGCTTCTGTGCCCGAGGAAATCACGGAGACCACGACTGAGGTGACGGAATCGGAGCCCGATGCGGAAACCGAGGAGAGCACCGAGGAATCCACGGAGGTGACTGCGGAGGAAACGACGGAGGAATCCACCGGGGAAACCGAAGCTGAGGATAATATCCTGACGGAGGAGGAGCTGGCCAGCCGGGCGAATATCGATGCCCGCAGCTCTGTGTGGGGCCTGGAAAACCAGGGCTTTACCGTACTCAGCGACAAGCAGTCCACTCTGGCTCCCGGCATCAGTGAGCATAAAACGGCTGTTTACGATAAAAACGGCAATCGTGTTGAGATGTTCATTGCGGAAATCGACACCAGCGTGGATACGGTCAAGATTTTTGCAAACTACAAAGATAATCAGCACAATACCTGGGGAATGCAGCGGACAACGGAGCAGGCTGCTGCCTTTGAGGCAAATCACCCGGACCACGATGTAATCGTGGCAATCAACGCGTCTTACTACAATACCTCCAACGGACAGCCCACCGGCGCCTTCTTCATGGAGGGCGTGGATATCAATGGCGGTGCCGGTAATTCCTATTCCTTCTTCGCCCTGATGAAGGATGGCACCTATATGATTGGTGACGTTGGGGAATACAGCAAATACAAGGATCAGATCCAGGAGGCCGTTGGTGGCTGGATCCATCTGATCAATGACGGTGTTGTGGCCAATCTGAACGATGTGGAGAAGTATCCCCGTCAGACCATCGGCCTGACAGCGGATAACAGAGTCATCATCATGACCGCCGACGGCAACCAGGCCCCCAAGTCTGACGGCCTGACGCTGAAGGAGCAGGCAGAGGTCATGCTGGCTATGGGCTGCGTGGAAGCCATTCACCTGGATGGCGGTGGCTCTGCCACCTATTGCTCCAAGGCCGCCGGCTCTGACAAGCTGCTGGTGGTGAACAGCCCCTCCAATGGCTCTGAGCGTGCCGTTTCCAACACCCTGATGGTGGTTTCCACCGCAGTGGCTGACGGCAAGCTGGATCATATTGACCTGACTGCGGAATACAGCTACATCACACCGGGCACCAGCGTGAAGATTGGTGCGGTGGGCGTGGATGCCTCCGGCGGTGCGGCTGAACTGCCTGAGAACCTGACCTGGGAGGCAGAAGGCGGCACCGTTACCAATGGCGTATTCACATCCGATGGCACAGAGGGAGATGCAATCGTCACGGTACTCTACGAAGGTGGAATCGTAGGAGAACTTCTGATTCATGTGGTCAATCCCGATACAATCCACTTTGCTTCTGAAACCATCCTGGTGCCCTACGGAAAAACCGTAACGCTCTCAATCAAGGCACTTTATGAGAACAAAGAGGTATTTTTTGCCGAAAATGATATATCTGTCGCCTTGGAAAATGGAGAGATCGGTGAACTTAACGGTTTTACATTTACGGCAACTGCTGACAGCACGTTTGTTGCGCAAAGCGGCATTACTGCAACACTGAAGGCAAATCCTGCAGTTTTCGCAGAAGCAACCGTGACACTGGGCAAGGGCTCTGAGGTGATTTTCGACTTTGAGCCGGGAACGGTTGGCACGGATGTGAACGACTGGATTATCCGTCCCCATGAAGCAACCAGCCAGAATGAGCTGGGAGAGATTTATATCGTGGACAGAAATACCGGTATGGTTCACAGTGGCGAGCAGGCATTGGCATTCCATACGGATTTCTCACAGACTACTTCCCACGGCAGTAATACTGCTGGATACTTGGCACTGTCGATGTCTTGGCTGGGTGAGCCTATCTCCATCAAGGGCGCACAGTCTTTGGGATTCTGGATCTATATTCCGGAGGATGCAAGAACCACGGAAATTTGCGTAAACACGGTTTATGGAAATGCACAGCGCAGATCGGTTTGGGTGTCTGATGATGACAATGCGGAAATCAGCACTCCCTACTGGGGAACACACATGGAAGAATCCGGCTGGCAGTATGTCAGAGTAGACCTTTCAGAGTTTAACGACGATCTGTACATCAAGGATGAACCCAACATCAATGGTGGATTTAAGCGTAACTTCTTTATTAAGATTTATGTTGTCTTTGGTGATGATGCCCGATACCTTGCGGACTCCCACGGTGACTTTGTCTACTACATTGATGATATTACCGTTGACTACTCCAATGCGGTGGAGGACCGTGAGCTGCCTGTTTTCGGCACCGCTCAGGCCTTCGGCAAGAGTGAGACCACCCTGGGCTATGGTCAGAATCCCACCATCGCTGACAGCGAGCTGAGCTTCAGCGCCCAGGTGTCCGACAATACCAAAAAGAGCAATTACACCGGTCTGGATGCAGCTACTGCTCAGATCACTGTGGACGGCAGCCCTGTTTACACCACCTATTCCAACGGAACCATCAGCTCCGGCACCGTGAAGCTGAACAATGGCTACCATATCGTCCGTTTCACTATTGCCGATAAGAATGGCAACAGCAAGACCATCGTCCGCAGCTTTACCGTGACCGGCAGCAAGATGGCTGCTGTTCAGCTGGTTCCCAAGGATGCTTCTCTGGATCGGCTGTACTCCGGCTCTGTCTACTGGGTGGATCTGGTCAGCGAAAACATTGGCAATGTTCAGTCTGTGGACATGGTTCTGAACCTGAACAGCGTCAATACCTGGGAGCTGGAGCACATGAATGTGTCCCGGGGCTTCAAGGTCACCTACAGCCAGACTGCTGCCCAGCGGGCTGAGAACAATGTGACCTTCCACATTTCCCGTACTGAGGATGCTGTGGACACCTCCAACAAGACCATTGCCAGCATTCCCATCCGGGTTTGGTCCAGCAGAATTCACGAATACGCCGGCTTTGAGAGCCGTACCCCGGAGAATATGTGGCAGCGTGGCTTGGTGGATCCGAGAGAGGTCCGTGTGAAGGTTGACTATGGCCGCGTATCTCTCAGTGATGCAACAACCGCATTCTTTTCTGATTCGATCACTGTAGACACAGAAGCATACGATATCTACTGTTATATGGACTCCTCCTACCGGAGCGAAAGCGGTCATTACCATGTCCACACAGTCACTGAGCTGGAGGATCAGGTCTCTACCTGTACGGAAAACGGTTACACTGGCAGAACTTACTGCGAGGTTTGTAACTCTGTGGTAAACTGGGGTACTGAGCTGCCTCTGGCAGAGCACAGCTATTCCGTGGTGGACGGCGTGCTTAAATGCGCCTATGGTGAGACCTTTACCGGCATCTGGACAGACGGCAAGGAATACGTGGACGGAATTTGTATGCCCGATGGCTGGAATGAAGATTCCTACTATCTGAACGGCGCAAAGCTGACCGGCGTGCACAAGGTTCCTGCGCCCAACTCCTCCGATGAATTCTACTATGACTTCGGGGAGAACGGCGTTTGCGAGAACAAGACAAAGTTCAACGGCATCTTCCTGGATACGGAAAGCGGTGTCTATCGCTATTCCAAGATCGGCGTTGTTACCGGCGGCTGGATCATGATTGATGAGGAATGGTACTATTTCAATCCTGCTACCATGGCTGCGGCAACAGGCACCTTCGACTATGGCAATGACATTACCTATGAATTTGCGGAAAACGGCAGACTGCTTTCCGGATTCTGGGGAAAGACCCTTTACGGTACCCGCTACTACTATGGCCCCGATTATCACAGAAACGGCTGGAAGACCATCGATGGCAAGGATTATTATTTCGACAGCGGCTATCGGGTTGAAGGCGGTTACCAGTGTGTCTTTGAAAACTATATCAATGCGTTCTGGTACTACTTTGATGAAAACGGTGTCTGTGACAAGTCCAGTGTAATTCCGGACGGCTTCTACACAGACCGGAATGGATACGGCTATTCCCAAAATGGTGTGGGTCTTCAGGGCCTGCAGTTTATCGACGGCGTTGCCTACTACTTCGACAATAAGGGCTATGCCCAGAGCGGCTGGTTCAAGGGCTACCTGTTTGGCGAGGATTTCAAGGGCTACACCGGCATTGTTGAAAAGAGCGGAGAGCTGTATTACTACAAGAACGGTAAGCCTCAGGTCGCCGGCCTGGTGGAGGTGGATGGTGCTTACTACTTCGCCAACAGCAGCGACGGAAAGATCGCAAGAGATGTAAAGACCTACGTTTGGCAGGGCAATGGCATCATCCCCGAGTCCACCCGTGAATTCGGAGCCGACGGCAAGATGCTGGACGGCATCGTGGAAAAGGACGGCACCCTGTATTACTACAATATGGGCCAGTCCGGTGCCTTCGGCCTGGTGGAAGTGAATGGTGCATACTACTTCGCCAAGGGAAGCTACGGTGAGCTGGCGGTCAATATGTCCACCTATGTCTGGCAGGGCAATGGCATCATCCCCGAATCCACCCGTGAATTTGGTGCCGACGGCAAGATGCTGGACGGCATTGTGGAGAAGAACGGCGGCTACTACTATTATGAAATGGGTCAGCCCAAGATGGCCGGCCTTATTGAGATCGACGGTCACTACTATTTCGCCCGCAACGGCCTGGGCGAGCTGGTAACGGACGAGAACTACTATGTCTGGATGAGCAACGGTCTGCTGCCGGAAGCTACCTATCATTTTGATGAGCTGGGCAGAATGCGTGACGGTATTGTCCAGATCGGTGACAAGTATTTCTACTATGTCAACGGCAAGCCCAGAACCGCCGGCCTGGTGGAGGTAAATGGTGCTTACTACTTTGCCAACGGCAGCGATGGCTCCATTGCGGTGAACAAGATCTGCTATGTCTGGCAGGGCAATGGCATCATCCCCGAATCCACCCGTGAATTTGGTGCCGACGGCAGAATGCTTGATGGCATCGTGGAGAAGAACGGCGAGCTGTACTACTATGTAATGGGCCAGCCCAAGGTTGCAGGCCTGGTGGAAGTGGATGGCGCTTACTACTTTGCCAATAGAAGCGATGGCAGAGTCGCAATGAACACCAGCTGCTACGTCTGGCAGGGCAACGGCATTATCCCCGAATCCACCCGCGAATTCGGTGCCGACGGCAAGATGCTTGATGGCATCGTGGAGAAGAACGGCGAACTGTACTACTATGTGATGGGCCAGCCCAGAGTTGCGGGATTGGTGGAAGTGGACGGCGAGCTGTATTTTGCCAACCAGAGCGATGGTAAAATCGCGGTGAATACCACCTGCTATGTCTGGCAGGGCAATGGCATCATCCCCGAATCCACCCGTGAATTCGGTGCCGATGGCAAGATGCTGAACGGCATTGTGGAGAAAAACGGCGGCTATTATTACTATGAGATGGGTCAGCCCAAGATGGCGGGCCTGATCCTGGTGGATGGCTACTATTACTTCGCAAGGAATGCCCAGGGCGAGCTGGTTACCAACCGGACCTATTATGTCTGGAAGACCAACGGCCTTTCCATTGCGATGAACTACACCTTCGACGAGTTCGGTCGCGCAATCCTGAAATAATGCGAAAATCCGCTGGCACAGGGGCGAAAACCTGTGCCAGCGGGACATCCAATATGAAAACAAAGAAAATTTTTAATAACGCGAAATGGATTATCGGGTGCAAGGTTGTCCAGTCTCTGCTTCAGTTGATCGTGGGAATGCTGAGTGCCCGCTATCTGGGCCCATCCGACTATGGCCTTATCAACTATGCCGCTTCGATCCTTTCGTTTATGATGCCCATTATGCGGCTCGGTCTGAACGAAACGCTGGTCCGCGAGCTGGTGGAGGCCCCGGAGGCAGAGGGCGAGATAATGGGTACGGCGCTGGTGATGAACATCGGATCCAGCCTGGCCTGTATGCTGGCTGTGTTCGGCATCGTCTCCGGCATTAACGCCGGGGACACGGTCACGATCGTTGTATGCGTACTGTACAGCATATCGCTGCTGTTCGGCGCCATGGAGATGATCCAGTATTGGTTCCAGTTCAAGCTGCTGGCAAAATACCCCTCCATTGCCATGGTGGTGTCCTATATCTTTGTTTCGGCCTATAAAATATTTCTTCTGGTTACGCAGAAAAATGTGTACTGGTTTGCAGTAAGCCATTCCATTGAGTATGGAATCGTGGGGCTGCTTCTGGTGGGGATATTTTTAAAAATGGGAAAGCGCTTCCGTTTTTCCCTGAGCCGGGCGAAAAAAATGCTCAGCGTCAGCAAAAGCTACATCTGGGCCTCCATGATGGTCATTGTTTTTCAAAGCACGGACCATGTTATGCTGACCTCCTTCATAGGAACGGCGGAAAATGGCATTTATTCCGCTGCGGTTACCTGCAATACGCTGGCCCAGTTCGTGTTTACAGCCATTATTGACTCCTTCCGACCGGTGATTCTTTCTGAGAAAAATGAGGGAAACCGGGACTATGAGAAGAATTTGTCCCGGCTGTACTGCATTGTATTCTACCTTTCTCTGGCGCAGAGCATTGTATTTACGGTGTTCGCCGGTCCCATTGTTCAAATCCTTTATGGAAAGGAATATTTGGCGGCTGTGCCGGTGCTGAGGATCCTGACATGGTATTTTGCCTGGTCCTGCTTTGGCTCGGTGCGCAATATCTGGATCCTGGCGGAGGGAAAGCAAAAATATTTGTGGCTCCTGAATTTGTCCGGGGCGGGGGCGAATATCCTTATGAATGCGGTGCTGATTCCCCGCTTTGGAGCGGTGGGAGCGGCCTTTGCGTCCCTGATGACCCAGTTTGCCACGAATTTCCTGTTTGGATATTTCATCAGACCTCTCCGGTACAACAATACCCTGCTTCTGCGGGGAATTAATCCCCGGTTTCTGCTCCGGGAAGGCCGGGAAATGTGGAAGCAGCGGCGGGAACAGCAATCCGATTCGGAGAATTAGAACGAAAAATTAAGATGCACGAGGAAAAACGAAATCAATCCTTTGATATCCTGAAACTTCTGTGTGCGTTCCTGGTGCTGTGCATCCATTCCGACAGCCCGGTTTACGCATCGCTGGCACCGCTGGCAAGAGTTGCGGTTCCTACCTTTTTTATGATAACGGGCTACTTTTATGTCGATACGGCAGCCCGGGGACATCAGGAAAAGCAGATCCTGCGGACTGTGAGCATTGTCCTTTTCGGAAATGGACTGTATTTCCTGTTTGGCCTGGCTTCCGCAGCCGGCAACCCCTGGTCATTCCTTTTGGAACTGCTGGACGGGAAAATCTGGCTGCGGTTTCTGCTGCTCAATGAATCCCCTTTCCGATCCCATTTGTGGTATCTGGGAGCCCTGGTGTATGTCCTGGTTATGGCATTTGCTGTAGAATCCCGGAAGCTTTGGAACATCGCATACCGGCTGATACCGGTTTTACTGCTGGGAAATCTCATTCTGGGAAACTATGGTCAGCTCCTGCTTGGACAGGCACTGGAACTGGCGCTCAGCCGCAACTTCCTGCTTTGCGGCTTCCCCTGCTTCTGCCTCGGACATTTTTGCAGGACAGAAAAACAGAAGCTGGAACGGATTCCCTTTGCGGTCCTGCCCTGTATGCTTTGCCTGTTTTCTGCCCTGACGCTGGGGGAGCGGCGGCTCCTTGCCACCCATGGGGTACTTACCAATCAGGATTTTTACGCAAGTACCATTTTTATCGCATTTGCTCTGCTCCAAATCGCGGACCGGGCAGCCATTCCGGAGACGTGCAGGCTGGCACGGTTTGCCGCCCGGATGGGGAAAAAGGATGCGCTGGCCATCTATATATGGGGAACCATTGCCCGCACCTTCATCCATAAGCTGGTCGAGCGGCTGGCCTGCCATGTTCCGGCTGCTGCCCTTGTTTACAAATACATATCTCCGCTTCTGGTCCTTGCCGCAATCTCAGGAATGCTGTGTATTTGCAGACATATCCGTTCCATGGTTTTTTTCGGAAGAGAAAATGAGCATGGCACTCGTAAGAAATAACATTATTTGATACTCTTTTGAGGGAACGCACATATGAATTCTAAAAAAAATGAAAAGAACGAGCTGGTCGAGATCGATCTGCAAAAGATCCTGTCGGCCATTGTGCGAAGGATCTGGCTTGTGGGAATTGTATCAGCCCTGTGTGCCGTAATTATGTTCCTGGTTACATTCTTCGCAATCAGCCCTAAATATGAGGCATCTGCCAAATTCTATGTCAATAACAACTCCATTTCTGTAGGCAATACCTCGGTGAGCCTCACCTCCGGTGACCTGACTACCTCCCGTAATCTGGTGGATTCCTACATTGTAATCCTCAACACCCGGGAGACGCTGAACGATGTTATTGACTATGCGGAAGTCAACCGGAGCTACGAGTCTCTGGAGAAGATGATTTCAGCGGAAGCGGTGGACAATACCGAGATTTTTAATGTAACGGTCACCAGCACCGATCCCCGGGAGGCGGAGAAAATCGCCAATGCCATTGCCTATATCCTGCCCAAGCGGATTTCCACAATTATTGAGGGAACCTCTGCCAAGGTGGTGGAGGCGGCGGTGGTCCCGGTGAAGCCCAGCTCCCCCAGCTACAGCAAGAATACTATAGTCGGTTTCCTGCTGGGCTTTGTGGTGATGGTAGCCATCGTGGCCCTGCGGGAAATCTTTGATACCACCATCCGTACCGAGGAGGATATCAGCCAGAGCTGCTCCTGCCCGGTGCTGACCTCGGTGCCGGATATGCAGGCATCCGGCAAGGGCGGTCACTATTATGGCTATGGTGAGAAGCAGAAGGACAGCACGGGCAAGGAGCCGGTGCTCATCGGCGGCGGTATCAGCTTTGCCGCTTCGGAGGCCTACAAGCTGCTGCGTACCAAGCTGCAGTTCTCCTTCTCCGATGAGAATACCTGCCGTGTTATCGGTATTTCCAGCGGCCTCAGCGGCGAGGGCAAGAGCCTTTCCGCCGTCAACCTGGCCTACTCTCTGTCGGAACTGGGTATGCGGGTGGCGCTGCTGGACTGCGATATGCGCCGGCCCACCCTGGCAAAGAAGCTGGGCATTAACAAGGCCCCCGGCCTTTCCAATTACCTGACCCGGCAGAGTGACCTGACATCCCTGCTCCAGCCCTGCGGCATTAAGGATGACCCCAACGCCTTCCACGTGATCGCCGCCGGCCCCAACCCGCCCAATCCAGTGGAGCTGCTAAGCTCCCAGCGGATGGAAGGTTGCCTGAATTCCCTGCGGAAGATGTATGACTATGTGATTCTGGACCTGCCGCCCGTCAGCGAGGTCAGCGATGCCATGGCAATTGCCGACCAGACCGACGGCATTCTGCTGGTGGTGCGCCAGAACTACTGCGACCGGGGCATCCTGGAGGACACCGTCCACCAGTTCAAGTTCATCAAGGCGAAGCTTCTGGGCATTGTATTCAACAGCACCACGGTGAACAACGGAAAGTACGGCAAGAGCTATTACAAAAAGTATGGCAGCAAGTACGAGCGTGCCTATGAGGCCGCAGCGGCCCGGGGCCAGAAGGCCGGGGGCGAAAAATGAGCCTTCTGGTAGACTGGCACAGCCATATTCTGCCGGGTATTGACGATGGAAGCGGGTCGGTGGAGGAATCTCTGGGCCTGCTGGAAATGGAGGCCGCCCAGGGGATCGGCCTGGTGATTGCCACTCCGCATTTCTATGCGCAGTATGACCAGCCGGAAATCTTCCTGAAAAAAAGAGCTGAAGCAGCCGAAAGGCTGCTTCAGGCAGCGGAAGGGAAGCCGGGGCTGCCGGAGATTCGTCTGGGAGCGGAGGTGTACTTTTTCCGGGGCATGAGCCATTCGGAAACGCTGCCCAGCCTGGCAATCCAGGGTACAGAATACATCCTGGTGGAAATGCCCCAGCCCCCCTGGTCCGAGGATATGTACCGGGAGCTGGAGGAAATTGTGAGCTGCCATGGCCTGACCCCCATCATTGCCCATATCGACCGCTATATCGAGCCTTTTCACACCTGGGGCATTCCCCGGCGGCTGGAAAAGCTGCCGGTGCTGGTCCAGGCCAACGCCAGCTTCTTTCTCCACCGTAGAACAAAAAGCATGGCGCTGAAAATGGTGAAAAAAGGCCGGATTCATCTGCTGGGCTCCGATTGCCACAACCTGACCACCCGTCCTCCAAGGCTGGGCCTGGCCCAGGAGGTGCTGTCCCGGGCGGGAATACGGCAGGGACAGGATGGCCTGCTGGAACAGGTGAACAGGCACACAGATGCCTTCATCGGCTGAGGAAAAATATAAAAAATCCTCCTTACCCGTTGACTAATTCGGAAAAATATAGTATTCTATACACAATGACTTATTTTGCGGTGAGTCCCTGTGTGTTTGCACAGGCCTTGCCAAATAAAATGAAACGGAGTTGTTTTTTATGAAGAAGTTTGCTACTGCTCTGCTGGCACTGGTTCTCGTGCTGGGCCTGACCTACCCCGCTTTTGCTGCTGAGAATGGCTTTGTCCCCAGCATTTCCTATAAGGCTGAGCCCGATGTCATCGAGACGGAAGGCGCTGTTGCCATTATCCGGGATGCCGACGGCAATGTCGTTGAGTATGTCCAGTCCGGCTGCCTGCTGATTACCCCCCTGGCTGATGCCATGGACGAGGAGAAGGACGTTCCCGAAGAAATCCGGGAGCTGCTGAAGGGCCTGTATGAGGACCTGACCAGCGGCGAAATGACCATCCCCTACGAGAAGCACGAGGCCGAGCTGAAGGCCGATGAGATGGCTATCCGGGATCTGCTTGATATCCGCTTCACCTGTGAGGAGTACAAGGCTATGATGGAGCAGGATGGCTACACCCTGGAGATTATCTTCGATCTGGGCGTTGCCGAGGATCTGGAGATCTACACCATGACCTACGACGAGGAAGACGAGGAGTGGAACCCCATCGTCAGCAACACCAACAATCAGGACGGCACCGTCACCTTCGTGTTCGACGAGCTGTGCGCTGTGGAATTCTCTGTCAAGAAGTAAATATTCCCATGGGGGAAGGAAAGGCGTAACATGAAGAAATCCGGCTATAAGAAATTGGTCGTGTTTGCTCTTGCGCTGGTTCTGCTTTTTTCCGTGCTCTACGGTGGACTTCAGCTGCTGGAGTCCACCGTTTTGCACCCTGAGGAGGACCTTCAGGAGACAACACCCGGCAAAACCATTACCGTAGAAGATAAGAAATATTTCCCCCGGCAGGATATTACGACCCTGCTGGTGATGGGTATTGACAAAACCGGACCGGCAGAGGCCAGCGGCTACCATCGCAACGACGGTGACGCGGACCTGGTGCTGCTGCTGATCCTGGACGAGACCAATCAGACCTACAATGTGCTGTACCTGAACCGGGACTCCATGGTGGAAATGCCGGTCCTTGGCCTTTTGGGTGACCAGGCCGGTACCTACTACGGTCAGCTGGCCCTGGCCCATACCTACGGCAGCGGTCTGGAGGATAGCTGCGAGAACACCAGAAATACCGTGTCCCAGCTGCTGGGCGGCGTGCGCATCGACTACTATGTGTCCATGCGCATGGATGCCATTGCCATGATAAATGACGCGGTGGGCGGTGTCACGGTGGAGGTGAAGGAGGATTTCTCCCAGGTGGATTTCACGCTGAAAATGGGAAACGTCACGCTGATGGGAGATCAGGCACTGCACTATGTCCAGACCCGTAAGGATGTTGGCGACCAGCTGAACCTGTCCCGAATCGAGCGTCAGAAGGAATACATGGCGGGATTCCTGACATCCTTCCAGAAAAAGAGAGCGGAGGATTCCAATTTCCTGCTGAGAACCTATGATATGGTGTCTCCCTACCTGGTATCCGATTGCTCCATCCAGGTTATCAGCGGCTTGCTGGATCGCTGTGGAAGCTATACCCTGGGGGAAATTGTCAGTCCCAAAGGTGAAAACGTCATGGGCAAGAAATACTATGAGTTTCATATTGACGAGGAAAATCTGAGCCAGCTGGTATTGCAGCTGTTCTATTCCGAGAAATAAGGAAATTTCCGGGAAAAGGGCGATATCTGCCCCCCGGTCGGGGCCCTTTTGCCGTCGCCAGATCCATTTTGGGGATAAATGCCGGAATACAGAAGAAGAGGAACGGAGTGCTGCCGTTCCTCTTTTTTTACCGTGGAAGGTGCCGGACTGTGCTTTTGCGGAGGCGGATAGCCCGGTTCTTTCCGTCCCTGCTTGCATATTGTACAAAAGCGGGAGGAAAATGGACGAGGGGTGCTGAATAGGCTGAAAGCGGAGGTGGTGCCAATGCTGGCAGCCGCGTGGCTGATGCTGAGCAGCCTGCTGTATTCACTGCAGCTGTCATCGGGGAGCTTTCCCAAGCCCCTGACGGAGGAAGAGGAGCGCTATTATCTGGAGCGCTCGGCTCAGGGAGACCTGGAGGCCAGAAATATCCTCATTGAACGCAACCTGCGCCTGGTGGCACACATTATGAAAAAATATTACTCCCAAACATCAGATCAGGAGGATTTGATTTCCATTGGAACCATTGGCTTGATTAAGGGCGTGACTACCTTTGATTCAACCAAGGGTGCAAGGCTGGCAACCTACGCCGCCAGATGCGTAGAAAATGAAATACTGATGTATTTTCGCAGTCAGCGCAAGAGTGCTCAGGATGTGTCCC
>CAZDFB010000007.1:0-39983 GCA_964504605.1 uncultured Oscillospiraceae bacterium
AGATGCTCATTTCAAAATTTCAGTCTAAAACTGTTTTATGAACACCTGTCTAACCCTGCCGGGTGCGTTTTTTCTGTCCTGATTCCGCTACAGAATCCGCTCTTTCGGGCTTGCGCTTTTGCGCAGGTAGTTTCCAATATTGGTCAGGCACATGAGCAGCGTGACCAGGAAGGCTCCCGGAATCAGAATGACCCACCAGCTTCCGGTCATCAGCGCCCCTTCCGCCAGGGACAGCATACTTCCCCAGGAGATGATCTCCAGCGGAAGTCCCATACCCATAAAGCTCAGGGTGGATTCCGTCGCAATGGCTCCCCGCACATTCATAACCACCATAAACATGATGGAGGCGACAAAATTCGGTGCCAGATGCTGCCATAAAATGTGGAAAAAGCCGCCGCCCATGGACCGGGAGGCCACTACATATTCGCTGCTTCGCAGCTGCCGGACCTCCGTGCGGATGACCTTCGCCATGGTGGGCCAGCCGATCACGCCGATGACGATGCCCAGGGTAAGCACATCCGCCTGCCCCAGAATCGCCTGCAGGAAGAGCACCAGGAGCAGGCCCGGCACACTGAGGAACAGATCCGCAAAGCGGGTCATCAGGCTGTCCAGCCACCGGGGGGCAATGCCGCTGACAGAGCCGTAGACAATGGCTATGCCGGTGGAAATCAGGGTAGCCAGGAAGCCGATGGCAACAGATACCCGCCCGCCATACCAAATCCCGGAGAAAATATCCCGGCCCAGGCTGTCCGTTCCGAAGAGAAATTCACCGTCCGGTGCCTGGCTGCAATGCTCCAGATTCAAAAAAGCGGGGTCGCAGGTCATGACTGCCTCCGCGAACAGGCACCCAAGAAGGATTGCGCACAGAAGCATCGTGGAAACCCAGGGAAATCCGCTCATTTTCCTTCTTTGCTTCTGCCGGGCCGGGGGCATCGGTCGAATTCCCACCGGGGTAAAAAGCTCCTGCTGGGTCATACGCCACCCGCCTCCCTCATAGCCCTGGGGGCTTCTCCGCGAAGCCTGGGGTCGATTTTTTCATTGATAATCTGCCCCAGCATATTGCAGGCGATCACCAGAATCCCCGTCATCATGCAAAGAAGCATCAGGGTGTTGTAATCGTGATACCGGGCACTTTCGTAGGACAGGGTCCCGATGCCGGGGTAGCTGAACACCGTTTCCACAATGTAGGTTCCCCCCAGAATATGGGGGACTGACACCGCCATAATGCTGATATAGGAAGGCATAACATTGCGAAGGCAGTGTCCAAAGAGAATCTGTCCCCGGCTGAGGCCCTTGGATTTGCCCAGCAGCACATAATCTGCCCTGGTTTCCTCCAGGAGCTTATTGCGAACCATATAGGCATAGTACCACAGGTGCTCCAGCACCACCACGCACAGAGGCAAAATCAGATGCCTTGCCCGGCTGGCAATGTCATTTTTATGCCCGATGGCATAGGCACCGGAGCTGGGAAGCCAGTGAAGGCTCACCGCAAAAATCAGGATCAGAACCAGGGAAAGCCAAAATTCCGGGATGACGCTGACCACCGTGCCTCCCCGGCACAGCAGCCGGTCCGGCCATTTATCCTCCTGCCAGGCGCAGAACACCCCCAGCCCCAGCGCTCCCAGAAAGGTCAGCAGGAAGCCAAGGCCCCCTAAAATCAGCGTATTCCCAATCCGGCTTCCGATGACCTGTAGCACATCCTGCTTATATTTATAGGAGATTCCAAAGTCTCCCCTAATGGCGTTTTCCGCCCAGCGCAGATACTGGACATGAATCGGATCATTCAGCCCCAGCCGCTCCCGGGCCTCTTCCTTCTCCCGGACGCTCATCTTCTCCGCCCGCTCACCGTAATAGCTCACCAGCGGGTCGCCGGGGGCCAGCCGGGAAATGTAAAACACGGCAACGGACAGAAGGACCACGCTGCAGAGGAAAATCAGCAGTTTTTTTCCATAATACAGGATTCTGCTGCCCATCATCCGGTCACCTCCCCTTGCAGAACATAGTGACCGGGGGATACCTGGATCAGCTCCCCCTCCAGATCAAACTGCATATCGTCAAAATTCACCGGCGGCCTGGCCCGCTCCGCCCGGGGATCCGGCAGTGGGATTGCCGACAGCAGCGCCCGGGTATACGGATGCCGGGGCTCGGAGAAAAGGGCATCCGTTGTTGCCAGTTCCACCAGCCGTCCCCGATACATGACCCCCACCCGGTCGCAGAAATACTCCACCATGGAAAGATCATGGGCAATAAACAGGATGGAGCAACCGTGCTCCCGATTGCAGTGCTTCAAAAGATTGATGATTTGCGCCTGGATGGACACATCCAGGGACGCAATGGGCTCGTCCGCCACCAGCAGCTCCGGCTCCATGGAAAGGGCCCGGGCAATCGCCACCCGCTGGCGCTGTCCGCCGGAAAGCTGGGCCGGGTATTTATCCAGATATTCCGGGTCCATGCCCACATACCGCAGCTGGAAGGCTGCTTCCTCCCGCAGGCTCCCTCTGGGGGGGCGCAGGCGCTGTATAGCCATGGGCTCGGCAATGATCCGGGCTATTTTCATCCGGGGATTCAGGCTGGAAGTGGAGTCCTGAAAAATGATCTGCCGCCGGGCCTGCAGCGTCTTCCGGTGTCTGCGGTACTGGGCCCTGTCGCAGGTATCGATGCCGTTATATATAATTCGCCCGGCATCGGGCCTGCAAACATTCATAACGCACCGGGCCACCGTGGATTTTCCCGACCCGGATTCTCCCACCAGGCCGAATATCTCCCCTCTGTTCATCCGGAACGACACATCGTCCACAGCCTTGATTCGGGTGTGGGGCCCCAGCCGGAAGGTATGGGTAAGGTGCTGGACATCCAGCAGTATTTCAGACATTTATGTTTCCTCCAAAGGGTGGGGTGATTTCAGGTGCCCGGGGATCCAGCAGCCAGGTTGCGGCATAATGGGTATCGGAGACCCGGAACATAGGCGGCTGCTCCAGATAGTCAATTTCCATCGCATAGGCATTCCGGCAGGCAAAGGCATCTCCCGCAGGCGGATCGATCAGTGAGGGGGGCATTCCCGGAATGGTGTTCAGGTGGTCCCGCTCTTTGTTCAGCGCGGGCAGGGACTGCAGCAGCCCCCAGGTATAGGGATGGCGGGGATCGTAGTATATCTCCTCCGCGGTACCGATTTCCACAATTTTTCCGGCGTACATAATAGCCACCCGGTCCGCCGCCCGGGCCACCACCCCCAGATCATGGGAAACCAGAATAGTCGCAGTGCCCAGCTTCCGCTGAATCTGCTTCAGCAGGTCCAGAATCTGGGCCTGAACCGTTACATCCAGTGCGGTGGTGGGCTCATCCGCCAGAAGAATCCGGGGATTTGCCGCCAGGGCAATGGCCATGACGATGCGCTGCCGCATTCCCCCGGAAAAGCTGTAGGGATAGAGCTTGCACCGCTCCCGGGGCTGCGGTATGCCCACCAGCTCCAGAAGCTCCAGCACACGCTGCTGCAGCGCCTCCCTGCTCAGCCGGGGCTCATGGACAGCAATGGCCTCGGCAATCTGTTTGCCAATGGGCATCGTTGGATTCAGGGCTGTCATGGGGTCCTGAAAGACCATGGAAAACAGCTTTCCCCGGAGCTTGCGCATATCCCGGTCCGTGTAATGAGTGATATCCGTGCCGTTGACCCGTATACTGCCGCTCTCAATTCTTGCGGAGCTGGGAAGGAGCTTCATAATGGATTTGCAGAGAATGCTTTTTCCGCATCCGCTCTCCCCTACAATTGCAAGGACCTCACCGGGCTCCAGAGTAAAGCTCACATCCCGTACAGCCTGCACGGTTCCGGCGGAGGTATGGATTCCCACCGACAGATGTTCAATTTTCAGCAGTTCTTCCATAGGCTGATCCTTCCTCATACGCACCAAAAAAGGGGCTGCAGCAGCCCCTTTCCGGACGGTTAATTTTGTTCCATGGTCCATTGGGTCACGTTCCAGAAGATGCCCACACCGTGATGGCCCAGAACCGTATCCGGGTCGATTCCGGTCAGGCCGCTGTCAGCGGCGTAGATGGCATCCAGATAGCAGAAGAAGGTATACGCCGGGGCCTCTGCCAGGGCGATCTGGAACTGCTTGTAATATTCTGCCCGCAGAAAATCGTCATCGGTCTGCCGGGCCAGACGCAGATACCGGTCCACATCCTCATTGGAATAGCCGGAGTAGTTGGCCCCGTTTCCCGTGCCGAAAACCTTGTAGGTATGGTCATCCGCATCGAAGGGAGAGCCCCAGCCGATTACGCAGCACTCCTGACCGCCCCAGTCAATGCCCTCGGTGGGGACATTGGCCTTCACATCCAGACCGAGCTGCTGAAGCTGCTGGGTGGCAATCTGCGCCATGTCAATGCGGACCTGGTCACCGGGGGTTGCGTTGATGGTAAAGCCGATCCGTTCTCCGTTCCGGCACCAGTAGCCCCCCGTGTCACGTTCACATCCGGCATTTTCCAGCACCTCCACCGCCTTCTCCGGGCTGTAATCGTAGCGCTCCACGCCGTCATAATAGAATTTATTCAGCTGGATGGGGCTGCAGGCCGGGAAGCCCTGGCCCAGAAGCACCGCATCCACCATGGCCTGCCGGTCAATGGCATAGCTGATTGCGGGGATGAGATCCGCATTTTCCTGCCAATAGGAATTCTGGAAATTATAGAGGATACCGCGGTAATCCGCGGTTTTCATATCATAAACAGTCAGATTCCCGGAATTTTCCAGCGCCTTTGCGTCCTTCGGCGTAATCTGCGCCAGATCCAGCTCTCCGTTTTCCAGCTGGAGCGCCTTAGCGGAGTCGTCGTTCACGATTTTAAAAATAATTCTGTCAATATTTGCGGGGCCGTCAAAATACCCCTCGTTTTTCACCATGGTAATGGCCTGACCGGGATCCCAGCTTTCCAGCTGATAAGGGCCTGTTCCAACGGGATTCCTGAAGAAATCCGATTCCCACATATCCTCTCCCCGGAGCAGATGTTCCGGAAGAATGGACATGGTCATATAGTCCAGAAACGCGAAATTGGGTTCCGACAGAGAAAAGGCAATCTCGGTATCACTCCGCACATCGATGGAAACGACCTCCTCGTAATTGGGATAGTTTTCAGAGCCGTTTTCCGGGTCCATAATGGCCTCAATGGTAAATTTCACATCCCCGGCAGTAAAGGGGGTACCGTCGTGCCAGGTCACATTCTCCCGCAATTGAAAGGTATAGGTCATGGTATCGGCATCATAGTGCCAGGATTCCGCCAGGGAGGGCACCAGATTTCCTTCTCCGTCCCGCTTGACCAGGCCGTCAAAGAGAAGATATTTTATTTCACAGTGCTCGTTCATAATGGGATTGATGGAATCATAGTCGCCGGAGCCATATATCAGGGTCGTGCCTGCCGTGCTCTCTCCGGTGCCGCAGGCCGCCAGTCCCAGAACCAAAGCGAGGGCCGCAAGCAGCGCAAATACTTTCTTCATTGCATTTTTTCCTTTCCTTTGCAGCAAATATCCCTTCACTGCCGCTTGCCGCCTATTATACCGATAAAACCGTACCGATGGAAGCCCCCTGGGGGGTTGTATTTTGCGAAAAAGTGGCGTGGAGCATATCGGTATCGATACGCTCCACGTTTTACGTCAGGATATGTACCCTGCCTTGCCCTTTTTGGGGGCCAGACTGTCGGCTTCGTTTTTGGGAAGGGAAGCGGCCCCCGGGGGCGGAGAGGGGCTTCCGCACGCTTTTGAACGGCAGGCGCAATCTTTTATTTTCTGTCCTCCAGCCGTTTTCCGCCCCAGGGGCCCCGGCGGTAAAACCAGATGGAAAGGGGCGTTCCCACCAGCCAGCCAATGGGCCAGGCGCACCAGATGCCGGTGGAGCCCAGCGCCGTGCCGGACAGGACCGCTGCCAGGATGACCCGAAGCACCAGATCGGTAAAGGTTGCGACCATAAACTGCTTCATCATCCCTGCTCCCCGGAGAATTCCGTCAGCCACAAGCTTGACAGAGATGGCAAAATAGAACGGAGACAAAATCTGCAGGAACAGCTTGCCGCTGCTGAGAGCCGATGCCGTTGGCTCGTCCACAAAGAATCCCACCAGGGTTTCCCCGCAGAAAAAGTACAGCACCACCAGAGGCAGGCAGATAACCCATACCATCTTCACGCCTGCGGCGAAGCCTTCTCTTACCCGCTTCAGCTTGCCGGAGCCGATGTTCTGAGCGGCAAAGTTGGACACACCGTTTCCCAGTGTTGTAAACGAGGTTATAACCAGGTTATTCAGCTTCACCGATGCGGAGTAGCCCGCCATTACATCCGGGCCAAACCGGTTGATAGTGCCCTGAATGACAATATTTCCGATGGAAATGAAGCTCTGCTGCAGGATGCTGGGAATTGCAATGACGGCAAAACGCTTAAACACAGCCCCGGAAAACCAGCGGGCTTTCCCCTGAGCGGGAATGCGGCGCAGCCGCGTCAGCACCACCGCCACTGCGGCTATGCAGCTTACCCCCTGGCACAGGAAGGTTGCCCAGGCCACGCCGGCAACACCCATGCGGAAGGCGGTCACGAAGAGAATATCCATGCCGATATTGGTCACGGAGGATACTGCCAGGAAAATGAAGGGGGTTTTGCTGTCCCCCAGGGCTGAGAAAACGCCCGTAGACAGATTGTAAAAGAAAACGAAGGGCAGACCCCAGATGTAAATATCCAGATACAGCCGGGAATCCGCCAGAATAACCTCCGGTGTATTGATGGCGCTCAGCAGGCTGTCGCAGCACAGCAGGCCCAGCACCATTAGCACGACGCACAAAGCGGCGCTGGAAAGCATGGCGGTATAGACAGCGGTTTTCATCCGGTCGTAGTCCCGGGCACCAAAAAGCTGGGAAACGATTACCGAGCAGCCAATGTTGCAGCCGAAGGCAAAAGCAATGAAAATCAGCGTGATTTCATAGCTGTTTCCCACCGCAGCCAGGGCATTCTGGTCGATGAATTTACCCGCCACCCAGCTGTCCGCGATGTTGTACAGCTGCTGGAAAAGAATGCTTCCGAAAAGCGGGATGCAGAAGCGCCACAGAACGGTGCTGGGCTTTCCCGTTGTCAGATCCTTAATCATATGATGCTTCCCCTTTCTTTCAGGCATTCCCGGTGATACCGGGATTCCCTCCGCAGTCCGTTTGGGGCTGCTTTTCCAACAAGGGATTATAGCGCGGATTTTGGGGGATGTAAAGGGGATTTTTCCGTCTCCGGGAAGGGAAACGGGCCCCCGAAAGGCCCTCTGGTGCGGTATATTGTGGTTGCAAACAGAAAAAAAATTTGTTACAATGTATGCAATTATGGATTGGAGGCGCAAAATGGACGACGAGAAGCTGAAAGCGCAAATCGGTAAGAATATCGCATCTTACCGCAAACGTTCCGGTCTGACGCAGGCCGGACTCGCCGAAAAACTGAATTATTCCGACAAGGCCGTTTCCAAATGGGAGCGCGGCGAGTCGGTTCCGGATGTATTGACCCTGGTGCAGCTGGCGGAGCAGTTTAATATCACCGTCAACGACCTTCTGGAGGACCCTTCCGCCCTGCCCGGAAATCCCGGCAAGCTGGAAAAGGCCATGACCCAGGTCTCCGAAAAGGCACTAAAGCGGAAAGCAGATAAAAACATTATTCTGGCCCTGAGCTCCCTGCTGGTGTGGTTTGTGGCACTGCTGATTTTTGTGGTGGTGTCCTCCTGCGATATTCCCTACAGCTGGCTGGCCTTTTTCTATGCCATTCCGGCAAATGCCATCGTACTGCTGTCCCTGCGGTCGGCATGGCATGATTTCCGCTGGAACCGGGCACTGATTTCCATGATTGTCTGGGGTTGCCTTGTCAGCATCCATGCGTCCTTATGGGTATTTTGGAATCTGAATATCTGGAAGCTCTATCTGCTGGGCATTCCCGGTCAGGCAGCGATTCTGCTGTGGTTCCGGATGTTCCGCCCCGCGAAGGAAAAAGAAGCACAAGAGGATGACAGCCATGAACAAGAAGGAACTGCGTGAGCAGATTCGGGCCCGGAAGCGGGCCATGACCCCCCAGGAGATCACCGAGCGCAGCGCCCGCCTGGGTGCGCTTTTTATCCAAAGCGAGGCCTACCGTCAGACCCGGACCATCTACGGCTATATGCCCTATAATCAGGAGGTCCGCACGGTGCCCATGCTGGAGCAGGCGCTTGCCGATGGCAAGCGTGTGGCGGTACCGAAATGCTACGAAGATGAAATGCGCTTTATTTATCTGGACGATCTGACCCAGGTGGAGAAGGGCTATGCGGGAATCCCCGAGCCCATTGCCGACGGTCCGGTAGCCAACGATGAAACCGCCCTTGTGCTGATGCCCGGGCTTGCCTTCGACCCCCAGGGGCACCGGATTGGCTACGGCGGCGGTTTTTACGACCGTTTCCTGGCAAAAGAGCCAAACCACCCCACCCTGGCCCTTTGCTACGATTTTCAAATACTGCCCCATCTGGATACCGAGGAATTCGACATTCCTGTTGACTGGGTCCTGTGGGCATGACCAAAGGAGAAAACTATGCAGTACATCGCGATACTTCTTTTAGCGGCAGTGACCTTCGGGATCTGCTATCTGTTTGACAAGGGCTTTGTCACCATGTTCCGGAACAAGGTCCAGCACCGCTCCGGGCTGGCTGTCCGGGTCAGCAAGCGTTACGCGGCCTTCGGTCTGCTTCTGACCGTGCTTGGCATTGCCGCCATTTTCGCGGGGCTGAAGGAACAGCTGATTCTGCTGGCCGGCGGCATTCTGATTCTGGTGGTTGGCATCGGCCTGATTGTTTTTTACATGACCTTCGGTGTTTTCTATGACGAGGACACCCTGCTCATCACCACCTTCGGCAAGAAAAGCACGGGCTATTCCTTCCGGGATATCAAGGGCCAGAAGCTGTACCTGATTCAGGGCGGCAGCACGGTAATCGAGCTGCACATGAACGACGGGCGGGCGGTGAGCCTTCAGTCCACCATGGAGGGCACCTACCCCTTCCTGGATCACGCTTTCTCCGCCTGGTGCCGCCAGAAGGGGCTGGACCCCGAGGCCTGCGCCTTCCACAACCCCTCGGAGAGTCTGTGGTTTCCCAATGTGGAGGATATGTGATGGCCCATATTCCCAGCGGAACCACGGCAGAGCTCTCCCTGGTCACCTTTCATCAGGCCCTGGAGGCCGCCAACACGCCCTCCGGGGAATACGATATTGAAAAATGGCTCTACGCCCCCAATTTCTACTCGGAATACCGGTATATTTTGGGTACCCGGGGCGAAAATCCCCTGATCTGCATTGGCATCAACCCCTCCACCGCCCGACCAGACGCACTGGACAATACGCTGAAAAGCGTTCAGCGTATTGCGCAGGGCAATGGCTTCGACAGCTTCATCATGTTCAACGTCTATGCCCAGCGGGCCACCTCCCCCGATGATATGGAGCGCCGGTGCAATCCCCTGCTCCACCGGGAAAATCTGGAGGCCTTCCGGTATGTGCTCTCCATTTCTCCCCATCCCGCCATCTGGGCTGCCTGGGGTGCCATCATCGAAAAAAGAGCATACCTTCCCGACTGTGTCCGGGATATGGTTGCCGTCGGCACGGAATTCGGTGCCAGCTGGTACTGCGCCGGGGCCATTTCCAGAAAGGGACACCCCCACCATCCCCTGTACCTGCGCAAGGACGAGAAGCTCCGTCCCTTTGATGTAAACGGCTATCTGGATCTGCTTTCCGGAAAATAACCCATTCTCTTCTCAGGAGTATTTTTATGAAACTTATCATTGCTTCCGATATTCACGGCTCGACCTTCTGGTGCCGCCGACTGTGCGATGTTATCGAGGAATTTCAGCCGGACAGAATCCTCCTTCTGGGAGATCTGCTGTATCACGGCCCCCGCAATGACCTGCCCCGGGACTATGCGCCCAAGCAGGTGATTCCCATGCTGAGCCGGTGGAAGGACCGCATTCTTGCTGTCCGGGGCAACTGCGAGGCCGAGGTGGATCAGATGGTTCTCCCCTTCCCCTGCATGGCGGACTACGCTCTGCTGTCCTGCGACGGTCTGGATCTGTATCTGACCCACGGTCACAAATGGAGTCCGGACAATCTGCCTCCGCTGACCGACGGCACCGTCTTCCTTTCCGGACACACCCATGTGAAGCTGGACGAAAGCCGCGGCGGCATCCGCTGTCTGAATCCCGGCTCCGTTTCCATTCCCAAGGATGGGACCCACAGCTGCATTCTTTATTCGGGCGGCAGCTTCCAATTCCGGATTTTGGAGGAATAACCATGTTTTCGACAGAATGCGACACCTGCTGGTATTATGATTATGATGAAGAATATGATGAATACTACTGCATGATGGACCTGGACGAAGACGAGGTTTACCGCATCGCCTCCTCCAGAACGCAGCACTGCCCCTTTTACCGGCGGGGTGACGATTATACACTTGCAAGGAGACAATAACCATGAAACGCCTGATTCCGCTGCTTCTGTGTCTGCCCCTCCTGTTCGGCTGCGCAGCTGCCCCCGCTGAGCCTGCCACCACGCCCCCCAGCGAGACACTGACACCACCGGTCGAACCCACGGAGCCCAGCGGCAGCTATGATCCCGGCAGCATTGTGGAATTCCAGACCGGCAGTGCCGTCCGGGATTACCGCATTTCCATTCCCGATGCCTATGGCATTGCCGCCATGGGCGAGGATGTTCTGTTTTTTTCCGGCACAGGCAAAACCACCCTCACCAAACTTTCCGGTGAGCATCTGTACATCACCGCCCAGGCGGATATGGAGGACCTTTTCCATCCCGACGACAGCTCTGTTCTCGTCTGGGACCGGGGTGTTGCCTATTTCAGCACCGCCTCCCGGGAGTGGGTCACCCTGGATGCCAATTTGAAGGAAATCAGCCGGATCTCCATTCCCGATGCCATTCTGGGCTCCCCGGTGCCCAGCGGGGACAGAGAAAAGCTGTATTACTGCACCGCCTCCGCCATCCGGGAGTATTCGCTGGAGACGGGGATCAGCCGGGTGCTGATGGAAATTGCCTATCCGGACCAGCGAGTCCAGAGCGTCCTGATGAACGGCAGCGTTGTCAGCTGTGTCCTGACGGACGAAGACAGCACCGCCCACACCCTGTTTCTCTCCACTGAGAATGGACAGACTCTGCGCACCCTTGACGAAGAGCTTTTGGTCACCGGCAGCGGAGAAAGCTGGTATACCGTACTGGATGAGGGCATTATGTCCGGCTATACCTACGGCAATGCCGCCGGAGAAGCCCGGATGCTGATTCCTGCCAGCTATCTGTCCCCTTCCGTTTTTCTCGGGGATATCCACAGCCTGCTGACGGTTACCGGGGCTGCCGACAGCTCCGGCTGCACGCTGGATTGCTACGACCTGGAAAGCGGCCTGCGAATTTCCAGTCTGGAGCTGGTGAAGACCTCGCTCCCCCGGGATTTTGCCGCCTGTTCCCTTACCGGAGAAATTCTGCTTCTCATTGATACCGCCGACGGGCTTACCCATTTATACCGCTGGGCACCTGCCCTCCTGCCCACCGGGGACGATACCGACTATTCCGGTATCCGGCCCACAGCAGCTGCACCCGATGAAGATGGTATGGCCCGGTGCCTTTCCTATGCAGCGGATATCGGTACACGCTGCGGCGTAAAAATCCATATTGGAACCGAGGTCCTGCAGGTTCAGCCCCGGGATTACACCATGGATTCCGAATATCAGGTTCCGGTTCTGTTTCAAACGCTGGAGCAGCTGGACTCCCTCCTGTCGGTTTACCCGGAGGGAATGCTGAAAACCGCCGCCGAAAGCACAACAGACGGCATTCTTCACATCAATCTCGTCCGCTCCCTGACCGGAACGCCGGAATCCGGAAGTCTGGATTCCACCGATGCCCTGTGCTACTGGTCGGAGAACAATCTGTATATCGCGCTATGCCCGGGGGATTCTCTGGCAGGAAGCCTGTACCACGAAATGTACCACGCACTGGAAACCCGGCTGCTCAGCAGCAGCGATGCCTGCTACGACTGGGAGTACCTGAATCCGGAGGGCTTCCAATATGATTACCACTACCGGGATTACGCCCTTCACGGGGATTCCGAATATCTCACCGATGAAGGCCGCTATTTCATTGATGCCTATTCCATGACCTTCCCCAGGGAGGACCGGGCCCGGATTCTGGAATACGCCATGACCGAAGGCTGCGAAGCCTACTTCCAGACCGGGGCCATGCAGGCCAAGCTGAAAGCCCTGTGTGAAGGGATCCGGGAAGCCTTTGGGCTGAAAAGGTCCACCGCTACCTTCCTCTGGGAGCAATACCTGACTTCCACCTGATTTTTCTTCAGTGGCACACCGCCCGGACGATATCCGCCCGGGCGGTTTTTCCGTGCTTGTGGGATTTGCCGGGCTGAAAACAGCCAATATGTAAACATTTTATGGCCCAACTTGCATTTCCAAAGAAAACATGGTAGACTGTAACGGATTGACAAACCGTTAATTACGGAGAAAGAGGATTTCTTATGAACTGTAAACATTGTCACCAGGAGCTGGAAAAGGGTGTGACCCTTTGCCCGGCCTGCGGAACCGACAATTCCCCCCATGCCGGTCAGGCACCGGTCCCCATTCCCTTTCACATTGACGCTGTGGAGGGCGCTCCCCTGCCCCAGACTCCGGCAGAGGCTCCCGAGACCGGCAAGCGTTCCACCGGAAAGCTTACCCTTGCCATCGGTGCCTGCGTTGTCCTGCTGGCCATTCTCGTGGCGCTGATCGTAGGCGGCCTGAGCGCCGTGGATGATTCCGCAGAAACCACGCCTTCCGCTTCCGGCACCACCGAGCCCACCGAAAGCTCCGTATCGCAGACCGAGGAAGCCACCATTCCTCAGGATGGCGAGGTGGGTACCATAACTGAAAAGGGCACCTACACCCCGAAGGATCCCGCCGATCTTTCGACGCTGGATGCCGTGGTCGCCACCATGGGCGGTCAGGAGCTGACCAACAGCCAGCTTCAAATTTATTACGCGCTGATTCTCAATCAGTTTCTGTCCTCCGAGGACTTCTACTACCTGTATTACTACGGCGGCATTGACTACACCCAGCCCCTGGATACCCAGCTGTGCTACTACGATGAGACGCTGACCTGGCAGCAGTATTTCCTGCAGGAATCCCTGAACGCCTGGAAGTGCTATCAGGCCCTTGCCCTGGAGGCTGAGGCTGCCGGCTTCGTTCTCAATGAGGAATATCAGACACTTCTGGACGATATGCCCCAGCAGCTGGAAGAGGATGCCGCAGAGGGCGGCTACGCTTCCGTGGACGAAATGATTACCTCCAACATGGGCCCCGGCGCCAGGACAGAGGATTATCTGGATTTCCAGAGAACCTACTATCTGGGCTACGCCTACTACCAGCACCTGTGCGAGGACATTCAGCCCACCGCAGAGGAAATCGAAAAGTATTTCACCGATAACGAAGACCTTTTCGCAGCCGGCAATATTACGAAGGATACCAAGACCGTGGATGTGCGGCACATCCTGATCAGCCCCGATGGCGGCACCACCGACAGCACCGGCACCACCACCTATTCCGATGAGGAATGGGCTGCCTGTCTGGCAAAGGCTCAGCGCATCCGGGATGAATGGCTGGCAGGTGCTGCGGACGAGGAATTTTTCGCCGAGCTGGCAGAGCAGTATTCCGAGGATCCCGGCTCCAACACCACCGGCGGCCTGTATACCGACGTGGCTGAGGGCGATATGACCGAGAACTTCAACAACTGGTGCTTCGATGCCAGCCGGAAGGCGGGGGACTACGGTCTGGTCCAGACCCCCTTCGGTTACCACATCATGTACTATTCCGGCGAAAACTACCCCTGGGCAGAATACGCGGAATACTATCTCGTTACGGAGCTGACCAATCAGATCATTGACAACGCCGTTGCCAAGTATCCCATGGAGGCAAATTACAGCGCCATGCTGCTGTACTTCTCCCTTGCCTGACCAAGCAAAAAACACTTCGGCCCCGGAGGAATCCCTCCGGGGCCGCAATTTCTTTATGTATCAGTCTTCCGGGAACAGCTTTTCCATGCAGTAGTTAATAATGGCTCTGCGGGTAACCAGGCCGATAAATGCGTCCTTGTCATCCACCACGGGAACAAAGTTCTGATTGGCGGCCCGCTCCACCAGATCATGCATGGAGGTGGTGACCCGGACCGGGATATTGTCCTTCCGGCGGGCAACCTCCATAATCCGGTGGGCCTCCGCCTGACGCATATCCATGTAGCACATATTCTTCATCGCCCACAGCAGATCCGCCTGGGTCAGGGTTCCCCGATATTCGCCACGCTTGTTCAGGATTGGCAGGGCCGAATAGCCTGCCGCTTCCATTTTTTCCAATGCCTGGCGAATCGTGTAATCATCATGCAGAAAAACACACATAGCTTTCGGTGTCAGAAAAAATAAAATATTGTTCATAGGTTCTCCTTCTGGGCCGGGGCTTGGGTGCTCCCCGTCTCCTGTACTATTATAGCACACCCAGTCCAGGAAAGTATGAAAATTTATTGTAAATTCCGCCATCCGAACGCCAAATTAAGCGCTCGTTTTTTGTGCATTATACCAGTTTACTCTTCAATCACAAACTCCGAGCCATCCAGGGTTGCAAAATAGTCCTTCGGTGTCTCTGCCCGGCGGATCAGCTTGAAGGAGCCATCCGGACGCAGTAGCACCTCAGCGGAGCGAAGCTTGCCGTTATAGTTATAGCCCATGGAGTGACCGTGGGCACCGGTGTCATGAATCGCCACGATATCACCGATATCGATGCCGGGAAGGCTGCGCTCAATGGCAAACTTGTCATTGTTTTCGCAAAGGCCGCCGGTAACGTCATAAACGTGATCCAAAATGGCGTTTTCCTTGCCCAACACGGTAATGTGGTGGTAAGCGCCGTACATGGCAGGCCGCATCAGGTCCACAGCGCAGGCATCCAGGCCCACATATTCCCGGTAGATGTGCTTCTTATGAAGCACGGTGGAAACCAGGTGACCGTAGGGTGCCAGCATGAACCGGCCCAGCTCGGTAAAAATTGCGATATCGTCCATGCCAACAGGCTTCAGAATCTGCTCATAGCGGAGACGGACGCCCTCACCGATGGTGGCAATATCACACCGGGGCTGCTCCGGGCGGTAGTCCACGCCAATGCCGCCGGACAGATTCACAAAGGCAATATGGCAGCCGGTGGCATTGTGCAGCCGCACCGCTAGCCGGAAGAGGATTGCAGCCAGCTCCGGATAATATTCATTGGTGGTGGTGTTGGAGGCCAGGAAAGCGTGAATACCAAAGTGCTTCACACCCAGGCTCATCAGCCGGTTAATCGCCCCAGCCATCTGGTCCTCCGTCATGCCGTATTTGGCATCCCGGGGCATATCCATAATGGTGTTGCCCAGTGAGAAGGAACCGCCGGGATTATAGCGCAGGCACACAGTATCGGGCATGGGCGCGCCACCCAGAACCTGCTCAAGAAATTCCACATGGGTGGAATCATCCAGATTGATGTATGCCCCCAGGTCATAGGCCTTGCGCATATCTTTCTCCGGCGTTACGTTGGAGGAGAACATGATATCATGGCCCTGGACACCCACAGCCTTTGCCAGCAGCAGCTCTGTATAGCTGGAGCAGTCACAGCCGCAGCCCTCCTCCTTCAGAATCTGAAGAATGTAGGGATTGGGCGTTGCCTTCACGGCAAAGTATTCCTTATAGCCCGGGTTCCAGGAAAAGGCTGCCCGCAGGGCTCTGGCATTGTTGCGGATGCCCGCCTCGTCATAGATATGGAAGGGAGTGGGAATCTGGTCCCGGATCTGGCGGGCCTTCTCCAGCGTCAGAAAAGATGTTTTTTTCATTGGTGATACCTCTTTTATTTTTATTATTTGCGGCATCAAAAAAGCCGCCCCATGCCTTAAGCGGCACAGGACGGCGCAAAACACCTCTTCCCCTGCCTGCGCTCCATCTTGCGATGACAGTGCCGCACATCTTCTGTGCGACCCCAGGAAATGACCGCCCGGCAGCGTCCACATCCTTCGGCGGAAGTCCCTTTCCCTTCCCGGCAATTGCCAAACCGGTGGGTACTGATGAATTCCGCGACCTCAGTCATGGTTACGCCGTATTTTATCTCAAACAGGCCCATTTGTCAATCCCTTTTCTCTCTCCGGGAGGGAGAATTTTCGCTCTCTCCAGGGTAGATTTTTCTCTCTCCCCTACGGGGAGGGACTTTGAGACAGGAGTAGGGACCATTTTGCCCGAATTATGCTATACTCTCCCCATCCCAAAGAGAAAGGCTGACCACTATGAAACGAACCCCCTTATCCCAGCGTTCCCTGCCCATCTACTCCAGAGGCGAGGAGATTATGAACATGGTAACCCACATTGCCGGCGCCGCTCTGGGCCTGACCGCCCTGATTCTTTGCCTGATCCGCACAGTCCCCACGGGAAATAAGCGGCATATTCTTGCTTCCGTAATCTACGGTGTGAGTATGATTTCCCTTTACACCATGTCCAGCGTCTACCACGGTCTTCGTCCGGGGACAGGGAAAAAGGTCATGCAGATCATCGACCACTGCACCATCTATCTGCTGATTTCCGGCTCCTATACACCGGTGGTGCTCTGCGGTCTGGGAGAAAGCTATCCCGAAATTGCCTGGGGGCTTTTTGTATTTGAGTGGGCACTGACCGCTCTGGCGGTGACCCTTACCGCCATCGATCTGAAGAAATACCGTGTCTTTTCCATGGTGTGCTACATCGGCATGGGCTGGGCAGTCATTCCCTTCTGGCGGCAGGTAGTGGCCTCCATCGGCAGTCCAGGCTTTCTCCTGCTGCTCAGCGGCGGCATTGCCTACACCATCGGTGCGGTGCTCTACGGCATCGGCGCAAAAAAGAAATGGATGCACTCGGTTTTCCATATTTTTGTCGTACTGGGCAGTGTCCTGCAATTTTTCTGCATTTATCTGTACGCATTGGCCTGATCCATCCCCCTTTCTGCCGTAACGCGGCGGAAAGGGGATTTTTGCTGCGGGAGCAAATCAAAACATCGTAGCTTTGTGCCGCGCCCGGAAAGCAGCCGGCTTACCAGTCAACACGAAGCCCCTGCGCCATGGGCAGAGTATGCACTATCTCCGATACGGTGGCACGGTACTCCCGGATGTCCGTCGTTTTACGCAGGCGCTTTCCCAGCTTCTCGCTTCCTTCAAACCGGCGCAGAAGATACCGCCAGTTTTCCTTCATCCTGAAAAGTGCGTTCCGCTCGCTTCCGAAGCATTCCGTGTACGCATCCAAAAGCGCGTTCACAAAGCCCTCCAGGCTTTCTGCCGTAGTCCCCTGGTCGCTGAGCATTCCCGGATCACCGAGAAGGCTCCGGCCCAGCATCACCGCCTGAACGCTGGGGTACCGGGCCGAAAAGTCCCGGATTTCCTCCACGCTGTTCAGGTTTCCGTTACAGCAGATGGGATTTTTGCTGTTTTCAATGGCGTAGCCAATCCACTCCTCATGAATGGGCACGGCGTAAAAATCCTTCCGCACCCGTGGATGCACCGTCAGCTCACAAATGGGGTACCGGTTGAATACCTCCATCAGCGTCTCAAACTCCCCCGGGTCCGAGATGCCCAGGCGGGTTTTTACCGAAATGGGTATGGGCGTATCCCGGAAGATCCGGTCAAAAAAGCGGTCAAGGGCCTCCGGATCCGCCAGCATACCAGCTCCCTTGCCCTTGGCAACCACGGTGCCGCTGGGGCAGCCCACATTCAGGTTCACCTGATCGTATCCCCGGTCCCGGCACACCTGCGCTGCCCAGAGAAAATCCTCCGGCACTTTCGTCAGCACCTGGGGAACCGCCCGAAAGGCCACGCTGTCTGCCATTGGCAGCTCCCGGTCCTCCCGGTTTGTCAGGGTCCGGTGAATGGTTGGCGAGAAAAAAGGCATATAGTAGCAGTCCACACCGCCAAAAAATTCGTGGTGCAGACGGCGGAAAATGCTGTCCGTCACCCCCTCCAGAGGGGCAAAATAATAGCGCATATATTCTCCTTTCCATCTCAAAAAGCCGCCCCGGCATGGGACGGCTTTTTCCTGTTATCAGATTTCGGAAATGACCGGCAGAATCATGGGATTGCGCTTGGTCGTCTTGTAGAGATAGCCGCTCAGGTCATTCTTGATAGCAGATTTGATAGAGGACCAGTCTCTGACCTTCTTGCGCTGGCAACGCTCCACGGCCTCCATGGCTACGGTACGCAGACCCTCCATCAGCTCCTCGGATTCCTTCACATATACGAAGCCCCGGGTAATGATGTCCGGCCCGGTGAGCACGGAGCCATCCTCGCTGCTCAGGTTCAGGCATACCACAATCATACCGTCCTCTGCCAGATGCTTCCGGTCCCGCAGCACTACAGCGCCCACATCGCCTACGCCGGAGCCATCCACGAATACCTTTCCGGAAGTGACGGTACCGTTCTCCTTGCAGGTCTTTCCGGTCAGCTCAAACACCGTGCCGATCTGGCCGATGTGGATATTCCGGGGATTCATTCCCATGGCCTGGGCCAGCTTGGAATGGATCTGAAGATGGCGCTGCTCGCCGTGGAGGGGAATGAAGAATTTGGGCTTGACCAGACCATGGACGATCTTCAGTTCTTCCTGGCAGGCATGTCCGGAAACATGGAGTCCCTCGCTCTTCTCGTAAACCACGTCCGCTCCCTTGCGGTAGAGCTCGTTGATAATCTTGGAAATCGCCTTCTCATTGCCGGGGATGGCGGAGGCGGAAATGATGATCCGGTCTCCCGCCACCACATCCACCTGCTTGTGGGTATTGAAGGCCATCCGGTACAGTGCGGACATATTCTCGCCCTGAGAGCCGGTAGAAACGATTACGATTTTGTTCTTGGGCAGGCTCTTGATGGAAGCCAGATCCACGATGGTGCCGGGCTTCACCTTCAGATAGCCCAGCTCCTGAGCCACCTTCAGCATATTCTCCATGCTGCGGCCCGTTACCGCCACCTTCCGTCCATGGCGCTGGGCAGTTGCCAGAATGGACTGGATTCGGTGCATATTGGAGGCGAAGGTGGTGACAATGATGCGGCTGTCACAGTTTTTGAACTGCCGCTCCAGGCCCTCAGCCACCACATTTTCACTGGGCGTATAGCCCTGGCGCTCCACATTGGTGGAATCCGCCATCAGGGCAAGCACACCGTTTCTGCCCAGCTCACCCAGCCGGGCCAGGTCCATCATGCCGTCGGCGGCAGTGGGATCGATCTTGAAGTCACCGGTAAAAATCACGGTTCCCACAGGGGTCTTTACCGCGAAGGCCACCGCGTCCGCAATGGAGTGGTTCACATGAATGAATTCCACCGTGAAGCATCCTGCCTTCACCACGTCGCCAGGCTTATGGGTAACCAGCTTCACAGCATCCGCCAGCCGGTGCTCCTCCAGCTTCAGCCGGATCAGTCCGTTGGTCATGGCTGTTCCGTGGATGGGACAGTTCACCTGCTGCATACAGTAGGGAATGGAGCCGATGTGGTCCTCATGTCCGTGGGTAATAAACATACCCCGAAGCTTCTTCTGGTTTGCCACCAGATAGGAAAAGTCGGGGATCACCAGATCCACGCCGTACATATCCTCCTCGGGGAAGCCGACACCGCAGTCAATGACGATCATATCCTTGCCGTATTCCAGCACGGTGCAGTTCTTTCCGATCTCGTCCAGGCCGCCCAGAGGAATAATTTTCAGTTTTTCTGCCAAAAGTTTTTACTCCTTTCAAATCAAAGGCGCTTACGCGCACAACAAGCAAGCAACCGCCATCCGAATTCCCGGCCCTGAATCGCCCTTCTTTCGGAAAAACGCCTGCTGATTTATACGTTCTCTTGATGCCCGGGTCTGCCCACCCGGCGCCTATCAGTTTATAGTATAGCACATTTTCTCTGAAAAGTATACATTTATTTTTTGTCCCGGTTTTTCTTGTTGAAAAATTCCCAAATTGGAGTTGCGCAGCGAGGGCAAATTTGCTATAATAGCGGGTATAGTATGGATATCATGGCCTTTTAGACCAATTTTCAAGGAGGCAGGAAGCATGAAAACAAGACTCAGACGTCTGCTGCAGCCCGGTGCAGGTGTTTATCTGGGGGTTATGGCCGGTTTCTGCGTCGCCGCGCTGCTGACAAAGCAGTACTGGCTGGCGCTGGGTGAGTCCATCGTCACGATTCTGGCCTTTGTGCTGTATATGCTCTTCCGGAATTACCGGCGGCGGGAGCTGAAGCATTTTCTCCAGTCCGTTCCCGAAACCCTGGAGTCCACCGGCAATGGAGACAGTCCCTTCCCCGCGGTTCTGGCCCGTCTCAGCGACGGGACCATTCTTTGGAACAACGACCGCTTCCACAATATTGTGGATTTTTCCGACACGCTTCGGGAAAAACAACTGGACGAGATTCTTCCCGGCTTTTCCACCGACTGGCTTCTCAGCGGTAAAACCGAATATCCCTATGACGTGACCCTTGGCACCCGGCGCTACCGGGTTTATGGAACCTCCTTCCGTTCCAGCGACTCCCTCCGGACACCTCTGGGCGTTCTCTATTTCAGCGACCTGACAGAGCTCTACCAGATTCGGGATGAATACATTCGCTCCCGGCCCGTTGTCTCCATCATTCTGATTGACAATTACGAGGAGCTGACCAAAAATCTCACCGAAAGCGCCATCTCCACCCTGAACGCCAGGCTGGGCGACACCATCACCAAGTGGAGTGAAAGCTACAACGGTCTTCTGCGGAAGCTGGAGCGCAACCGCTTCCTGTTCATCTTTGAAAAGCGGGACCTGAACCGGGCCACGGAGGACAAGTTCTCCCTGCTGGAAGATATCCACCAGATTGTCAGCCCCTCCGGGCTTTCCGCTTCCATTTCCTTTGGTCTTGGCGTGGACGGCACCAATTTTGACGAAAGCTACAATTTCGCCGCTCTGGGCATTGAAATGGCCCTCAGCCGTGGCGGCGACCAGGCGGTCATCAAGGACCGGTTTAACTTCACCTTCTACGGCGGCAGGAGCAAGGAATCCGACTACCGCAGCAAGGTACGCTCCCGGGTTACCGCCAATTCTCTGATGGAACTGATCGGTCAGAGCAGCCAGGTGTTCATCATGGGCCACAAGAATGCCGACCTGGACGCGGTGGGTGCCGCCATTGGCGTGGCCTGTCTGTGCCGCAAAAAGGGTAAAAAGCCCCACATCGTTCTGGATTTGGAGAAGAACGCCTCCCAGCGGCTGATTGAGGAAATCCGGGCCGTTCCGGAATACCGGGATGTGTTCCTCTCCGGTCAGGATGCCCTGCTGATGGCGGACACCCGGAGTATTCTGATCGTGGTGGACACCAACCGTCCGGATCAGGTGGAATTTAAGCCCCTTCTGGAGTCCGTCTCCAAGGTCTGCGTCATCGACCACCACCGGCGGGCAGCGGATTATATCAGTCCCGTCGTGGTCAACCTCCACGAGCCCTATGCCTCCTCCGCCTCGGAGCTGGTAACGGAGCTGCTTCAGTACGCCGTGGATACCGCAGACATCCTTCCCATTGAGGCGAAATCCCTGATGGCCGGTATCTGTCTGGATACCAAGAGCTTCAATATGCGTACCGGCGAGCGGACCTTTGAGGCTGCCGCCGTTCTGCGGCGGCTGGGTGCCGACACGGTGGATGTAAAGAAGCTCATGCAGAACGATTTCCAGGATACCATCGCAAAGTACCAGATTATCCGCTCTTCCCGGCTCTACCGCCAGGAGATCGCCATTGCGGCCCTGAACAGCGGCACCTCCCGTGTGCTGGCTGCCCAGGCGGCAGATGAGCTGCTGAACATTTCCGGCATTACCGCTTCCTTTGTGCTCTATCCGGACGCGGATCAGGTCATTGTTTCTGCCCGCTCCATTGGAAAAGTCAATGTACAAATCATTCTGGAGCCCCTGGGCGGCGGCGGCAATACCGCCACGGCAGGTGCCCAGATCAAAAATTCCACGGTTAAGGAAGCACTGGACCGTCTGGTAGCCTCCATCGACCGATTCTACGAAGAAACCTAACCCAACCGTGAGCAGAAAGCTCTGCCCACGGATCACAATAATAAGGAGATACGATTATGAAAGTTATTCTGTTGCAGGATGTTAAGGGAAAGGGCAAAAAGGGCCAGCTGCTGGAAGTTTCCGACGGCTACGCCCGCAATTTCATGCTGCCCAGAAAGCTGGCTATTGAGGCCACCCCCGATGCCATCAACACCATGAAAATGAACGACAAGGCCACCCAGGAGCGGATCGCCCGGGAAAAGGCGGAAGCACTGGCTACCGGCAAGAAGCTCCGGGAGATGACCGTTACCGTCACCGCCAAGGGCGGCGGCGCCGGTCGTCTGTTCGGCTCCGTCACCAACGCGGAAATTGCGGAGGCTCTCGCCAAGCAGGGCATCCAGCTGGACAAGCGGAAGATCGTCATGAACGAGACCATCAAGAGCGTGGGCACCTACACCGTCACCTGCAAGCTGGGCTACGAAATCACCGCTCCCCTGAGCGTCAAGATTGTGGAAGCCTGAAAACAGTTGACAGTTACGGGACGGGCACGGCAAAAGCCTTTCCTCCCTTCGCAAAGCGTAATTTGTATCACCCCGCAGGGGCGACCATCGGTCGCCCGAAAAGGCTCCCCTTGTGGGGAGCTGTCTCCGCCTGCGGAGACTGAGGGGTGCTGTCCCTTCTGAAGCGGGACACGGGCGGCCAATGGTCGCCCCTACAGGTAAGAATTTTCCATAGAAAGGAGAATGACACATGGATGAAGAACTTTTATCCCGGCAGGCGCCCCAATCCCTGGAGGCAGAGCAGGCTGTACTCGGCTCCATCCTCATCGACAGCCGGTGCGTTACCGATGTGGTGGGTCTGATTAAGCCGGAGGACTTCTACCTGCAGCAGAACCGGGAGATTTTCGAAACCATCTACACCATGTTCAATTACTCCCAAACCATCGACCCCGTTACGGTTCTCGATAAAATGCGGGAGCTGGGATACTATCATGACAATTCCCGGGACTACATCCTCCAGCTGATGGAAATAACCCCCACCGCTGCCAACGTGGTCCGCTATGCCAATATCGTCCACGACAAATCCATGCTCCGCGGCCTGAGCCAGGCCGCTTCGGACATCAATGAAATGGTCTACGACGGTGTAGGCACCCCGTCGGAAATGCTGGAATCCGCGGAAAAGAAGATTTATGCTCTGCGCAAGGGCGAAAACGGTGAAAGCCTGGAGCATATCGGCACCGTCCTGCACAAGGTCTTCGACCGGCTGACCGAGCTGAGCCAGTCCGACTCCCTCATTCCCGGCCTGTCCTCCGGTCTGCGGGATCTGGACACCAAGATCAACGGCCTGAACAAATCCGACCTTCTGCTGGTGGCTGCCCGTCCCGCCATGGGCAAATCGGCCTTTGCGCTGAACATCGGCGTAAATGTCGCAAAAAAATATAAAAAAACCGTGGCAATTTTCAATCTGGAAATGTCCCGGGAACAGCTAGCGATGCGAATTCTTGCCAGTGAAAGCTTTGTTGAGCTGCAAAAGCTCTCTACCGGCAAACTCAGCGATGAGGAATGGACCAAGGTTTCCATGGCTGCAGCCGCGCTGAGCCAGACCGATATCCGAATTGACGATAATCCCTCCATCACCGTTGCGGAAATGAACGCCAAGCTCCGCAGACTGGACAATCTGGGTCTTGTCATCATCGACTATCTGCAGCTGATGCAGGGCTCCGGCTACGGCAAAGCCAGTGAAAACCGTGTTCAGGTGGTGGGTGATATCTCCCGTTCCCTGAAAATCATGGCAAAAGAGCTGAATATCCCCGTGGTCTGCCTGTCCCAGCTGAGCCGTGCGGTGGAAAGCCGTACCGATAAGCGGCCCATTATGTCGGATCTTCGTGAATCCGGTGCCATCGAGCAGGACGCGGACTCGATCATGTTCCTGTACCGGGATGAATATTACAATGAGGACACCGAGGACAAGGGAATTGCCGAATGCATCGTGTCGAAGAACCGGCACGGTGAAACCGGCACCGTTAAAATGCAGTGGTTCGGTCAATACCAGATGTTTACCGACCGGGAGTGGAAGCATGCTGAATAAGCTTCTTGCATTTTCCAGGGAGTATGATATGATAGCTCCCAAAGACCATATTATCTGTGCCGTCTCCGGCGGCAAAGACAGTATGTCGCTGCTGTTTGCCCTGTACCTTCTGAAGGACAAGCTGGGAATTCGGCTTTCCGCCGCCCATTTCAATCACAATCTCCGGGGAGAGGAATCCCGGCGGGACGCGGCCTTTGTGCAGGACTTCTGCTCCCGTTACGAGATTCCGCTGTATCAGGAAAGCGCGCTTGTTTCCGCCGGTGACAAGGGACTGGAGGCTGCCGCCCGGGATGCCCGATACGCTTTTCTGCGTGCGCTTCCCGGCAAGATCGCAACCGCCCACACAGCAGACGACAATGCGGAAACCCTGCTTTTGCACCTGGTTCGCGGCACGGGGCTGAAGGGCCTCGGCGGAATCACGCCGGTGAGCGGCAATGTGATCCGTCCAATGCTGACGGTCACCGCTCAGGATGTAGAGGATTTTCTCCGGGAATGGAGCCTGCCCCATATTGAAGACAGCTCCAACGAAAGCGACTGCTTTCTGCGCAACCGGCTTCGCCACCATGTAATGCCCCTGCTGAAGGCGGAAAATCCCGCTCTGGCCCAAAGTCTGAGCGCCACAGCCCTCCGTCTCCGGGCAGATGAAGCCTTTCTTTTCCGTTCTGCCCAGGCTGAGCCCTTTACCGTAGAGAATCTGCGCCGGATGCACAGCGCCCAGCGCAGCCGCCTTCTGGAGGCCTTTCTCCGGGAGCAGGGTGTCCGGGAGCCGGAGGCCGCTCATATCAAAATGGCGGAAAATCTGATTTTTTCCGACAATCCGTCGGCAAAGGCCCAATTCCCCGGTGGCATCACCATTGCCCGCCGCTACGATACGCTGGAAGCCCTTGTCAACGCGCCTGCCCCGGAGGCTGTTGTTCTCCCCTGTCCCGGCAGCGTGTGCTTTGGATCATGGCGCATTTCCTGCGCCCCGGCTGAAGCGGTGGTTCGCCGTGCGGACTGCTTCACGGTGCTTCCCGTTGGCCCGATTTGGGTCCGTTCCCGGGCTGCCGGGGATACGCTCCGCCTCAGCGGCGGCAGCAAAACGCTGAAAAAACTGTTTATTGACCGCAAAATCCCTGCGGCCCAGCGGCCCCAGATTCCTGTCATTGCGGACGACGGGGGTATTCTGGGTGCCGGATATATCGGTGTTAATCTGGACCGGGCAGCCGCCGGGCTTCCCGCGGTTCAGATCCATATTGAAAGAAATATATAACGGAGGAAAGCGTTATGGAAAGAGATATCAAGGAAATTCTTCTGTCTGAGGAGCAGATCCAGGCCCGAATTGAGGAGCTGGGTCAGGAGCTCACAGCCGAGTACGCCGGCAAGAATCCCGTCATCATCGGTGTGCTGAAGGGTGTTGTCGTGTTTTACGCTGACATGATCCGAAAAATCAACGTTCCCTGCCAAATGGAATTCATGTGGATCTCTTCCTATGACGGCACGGAATCCACAGGCCGGACCATCGTCAAGCGGGACATCGGAACCGATATCAAGGGCCGCCATGTGCTGATTCTGGAGGATATCTTCGACACCGGCAACTCTCTGAATTTTACCTACCACCATCTGCTTTCCAAGGAGCCTGCCTCCCTGAAGATCTGCACCCTTCTGGACAAGCCTGAGCGCCGCAAGCCCGGCATCACCCTGCAGCCCGACTATGTGGGCTTCACCATTCCCAATGAGTTTGTGGTTGGCTACGGTCTGGATTACAATGAGCACTACCGGAATCTGCCCTATGTGGGCATTTTGAAGCCGGAAGCATACGAATAATAAGGAGTATCCGCAAATTGAAGAAACAACGCAGTTTTCTGTCCATTCTGATTTATCTGGCAGCGGTGTTCGCCCTGCTGTCTTTGCTGCTCGGCCTGTTTAACCCGGGCTACACCGACCTTCCTTATTCCAAGGTGGTAGAATTTTTCCAGAATGAGCAGGTCAAGAGCTTTACCGTAGCGGGCAATGAGATCAAGCTCACCCTGACCGCCCCCTATAATGGCAATAACGTCGTCACCGCAGAGCTGGCGGACCCGGCACTGTTCCGTGAGGAAATGAACGACCTTTTCCTGGAGCAGCAGAAGTCCGGTGTGCTGGAGAGCTACCACTTCTCCGCGGAAAAGGGCTTCTCTCCCTATGACCTGATTCTTCCCCTGCTAATCGTTGGGCTGGTGCTGCTGTTCATCTGGGCACTTCTGATGGGCCGGGCCAACAGCGGCAATCCCCTGCAGAACTTCGGCAAAGCCCGCACCGTTCTGGGTGTCCCCGATGGCAAGAAGGTGACCTTTGCGGATGTTGCCGGTGCGGACGAAGAAAAGGAAGAGCTTCAGGAGATTGTGGATTTTCTCCGCGCTCCGGATAAATATACCAAGATCGGCGCCCGGATTCCCCATGGTCTGCTGCTGGTTGGCCCTCCGGGCACCGGCAAGACACTCCTTGCCAGAGCCGTGGCAGGCGAGGCCGATGTTCAGTTTCTGTCCATTTCCGGCTCGGATTTTGTTGAAATGTACGTTGGTGTAGGTGCCAGCCGTGTCCGTGACCTGTTCGACCAGGCCAAGCGCATGGCACCCGCAATCATTTTCATTGATGAAATCGATGCCGTCGGCCGCAAGCGCGGCTCCGGCATGGGTGGCGGACACGACGAAAAGGAGCAGACCCTGAACCAGCTGCTGGTAGAAATGGACGGCTTCGGTCACACCGAGGGCGTGATCGTTCTCGCCGCCACCAACCGGCCCGACATCCTGGACCCCGCTCTGCTTCGCCCCGGCAGATTTGACCGGCAGATTCATGTAGGCCGCCCGGATATCAAGGGCCGAGAGGACATTCTGAAGGTACACGCCAAGGGGAAAAAGCTGGATGAATCCGTATCCCTGAAGACCGTTGCCCGGGCTACCGCCGGCTTCACCGGTGCTGACCTGAGCAATCTGCTGAATGAAGCCGCCATTATGGCTGCCAGGGACAATCGTCCCGTTCTCACCATGGAGGATTTGAACGAGGCCATGATGAAAATCACCTCCGGCCCTGCCAAGAAGAGCCGGGTGCCCTCCCGGCGGGATCTGAAATGCACCGCCATCCACGAGGCCGGTCACGCTGTTGCCATGTACTACCTGCCCACCCACGACCCGGTGCAGCATATTTCCATCGTGCCCCGGGGCCAGTCTTTGGGCGCTACCTGGTATCTGCCCAAGAACGATTCCTCCAACATGACCCGCAACGAAATGTACGAGCAGATTGTGGGTCTGCTGGGCGGACGGGTCGCTGAGGATGTGTTGCTGGGTGATATTTCCGTGGGTGCCTCCAATGACATCGACCGTGCCACCAAGCTGGCTAAGGACATGATCGCCCGCTACGGCATGTGTGAGCGGCTGGGAACGGTTTCCTATCTGGACGATGGCGAGGTATTCATCGGCAGAGATTACCAGAACACCAAAAGCTACTCCGAGAAGGTGGCTGCTGCCATTGATGACGAGGTCAAGCTGCTCATTGACAAGGCATACACCCACTGCAAGCAGCTGCTCACCGACCATCAGGATAAGCTCACCGCCGTCTCCGACTATCTGCTGACCAATGAGGACATGACCGGTGCCCAGTTTGCCGCCTGCATGGAGGGCAAGCCCATCGGTGACGGCTCCTCCACCGCCCTGTTCGACGGTGTGGAGAATCCCGAAGAATAATTTCCCTGCCTTTCCGGCATCAGCAGCCATTCATAGGATAAAAGCAGCCGCACTCCGCGCTACGCGGAGTGCGGCTGCTTTTTGTTTGGGAGATTTTTTGTGCTTTAACCCCCCGGGAAGCCTTGCAAAAAAGCCGCAAAAATGGTATCATGTATTGTTGATACAGTATCCATTGGAGGAACCTGATATGAATACCAAAACCACCGTTGTTTCCCAGGATGAGCTGAACGCCCAGTTCGTCTTTTGTGATAAAATTTCCGCCCTCTGGCAATCTCAGGGAATCACTCCCACTGCCTATGTGGAGACCTACGGCTGTCAGCAAAATGAGGCCGACTCCGAAAAGCTCCGGGGATACCTGGTCCAGGCGGGCTACACCATCGGCACCGAAGCCGAGGGTGCCGATGTGGTAATTATGAACACCTGTGCCATCCGTGAGCACGCTGAGCAGCGGGTGTTCGGCAATCTGGGTGCCCTGACCCACACCAAGCGCCGCCATCCGAGCCAGAAGATCTTCCTGTGCGGCTGTATGGCTGGTGAGACCAAGGTTTCCGAGCGCGTCAAAAAAAGCTTTCCCCATGTGGACGGGGTTTTCTCCACCCATCATCTGTGGCAGTTCCCGGAAATTCTCTGGAAGACCCTCAGCGGCAAAAAGCGGCAGTTTTATGTGACCGATGAGCCCGGCTCCATTGCGGAGGGAATCCCCCAGGTCCGGGATTCTCAGCTGAAGGCCTGGGTCTCCATCATGTACGGCTGCAACAATTTCTGCACCTACTGCATCGTCCCCTATGTCCGGGGCCGGGAGCGCAGCCGTCTGCCGGAGGACATTCTGGCAGAGTGCCGCAGCGTCATTGAAAACGGTGCCAGGGAAATCACCCTCCTGGGCCAGAACGTCAACTCCTACGGAAAGGATCTGGACAGCGGAATGGATTTTGCGGATCTGCTGGCAGAAATTGCCCGGATTCCCGGAGATTTTCTCATCCGCTTCATGACCAGCCATCCCCGGGATGCCTCCGAAAAGCTCTTTGACACCATGGCGAAATACCCCAAAATCGCCAAGCAGCTCCATCTGCCCTTCCAGTCCGGCTCCTCCCGGGTCTTAAAGGCCATGAACCGGCACTACGACCGGGAAACCTACCTGAAAAAGGTGAATTACGCGAAATCCGTTATGCCGGATCTGGTACTGACCAGCGATGTCATCGTCGGCTTTCCCGGGGAGACAGTGGATGAGTTTGAGGAAACCATCTCCCTTATCCAGCAGGTCCACTACGACAGTCTGTTCACCTTCATCTTCTCCCCCCGCCCCGGCACTCCCGCCGCTTCCATGGAGGACCCCACGCCTAAGGAGGAGAAAAACCGCCGATTCGACAGGCTCTGCGCCGTTCAGAATGCCATTTCCGAGGAGATTCACAACGGCTACATCGGAAAAACTCTGCGCTGCCTGGTGGACGGCCGGGACGGAGATGCCCTGACTGCCCGGACCGAAGGGGGGCGTCTGGTGCGCTTTACCGGCGAAGACAGCCTCATCGGCACCTATCAAAGCCTCACCATCACCGCCGCCACCACCTGGAGCCTTGCGGGGCAATTGACCGTTAACAATTGATCCCACAGTACGCGGAGGGGGTGGCACGTTTCAAATGCGCTGGATACCTTCGGTGCGTAGATTCCTCCGGGCGTGTTAACCCGGCAGGCCTCACCCTGCCACACCCCCGCAGGGGCATCCCCCACCGCACACCGACCGCAAAGTGGGGGCTTGTCCCCGCCGACACAAAAACAATCTACCATCTAACAGAAAGAGGTACATCATGGCTAAAGCCGCGAATGAACTGACACCCATGCAGAAGCAGTACCACGAAATCAAGGACCGGAATCAGGACTGTATTCTGTTCTTTCGTCTGGGCGACTTCTACGAAATGTTTGAAGAGGATGCCAAGCTGGCTGCCCGGGAGCTGGATCTTACACTGACAACCCGGGATCGTGGCAAGCCCAAGGAAGAGCAGACGCCCATGTGCGGTGTGCCCTACCACAGCGTGGATTCCTACATTGCCCGGCTGGTGCAGAAGGGCTATAAGGTAGCCATTTGTGAGCAGATGCAGGATCCCGCCCTGTGCAAGGGGCTGGTGGAGCGGGAAATCACCCGGATTGTCACCCCCGGTACGGTTACGGAAAGCTGTATGCTGGACGAAAACAAAAACAACTATATGGGCTGCATCTACGGTGAGGGTGGAAAATTCGGTCTGGCCTTCTGCGATGTTTCCACCGGTGCTTTTTTTGCCACCACCTGCTCCGATGCTCAGAATGCCGCCTCGGAGCTGGGCCGCTTCTCCCCCAGTGAGGTCCTCCGCTTTGGCTCCGGAACGGACAGCGAGGCTCTCAATGATGCCCTGTTCCGCCGGCTGAACTGCTGCGTGGACGAGGGAAAGGACGGGCAGTTTCAGCTGGATGCCGCTCAGGCGTTGCTGCAGACCCATTTTTCTCAGAGCCTGTCCCAGCTGGGTCTTTCCGGGCTCTCCGCTGCCACCATTGCCAGCGGCGCCCTGCTGCAGACCCTGCTGACCCTGCAAAAAAATGATCTCTCCCATATCCGGGAGCTGCAATACTATACCTCTGGTCGTTTTATGGAGCTGGATATGGATGCCCGCCGCAATCTGGAGCTGACGGAAACCATGCGCTCCAAGGAAAAGAAGGGTACCCTGCTGTGGGTTCTTGACCGGACACACACCGCCATGGGCGGCAGAATGCTGCGCAGCTGGCTGGAAAAGCCGCTGCTGGATCCCGCCGAAATCACCCGCCGCCACAGTGCCGTGGAGGAGCTGGTGGATAATCCCATTGTCCGTGGAGAGCTGGAAGAGGGCCTGCGGGACGTTTCCGACCTGGAGCGGGTTATGACCCGGATTGTTACGGGTACCGTCAATTGCCGGGATCTTCTGGGGCTGGCCCGGGGTCTTCGGGCGCTGCCCGATGTCAAGGCTCAGCTTCAAAAGCTGGACAGTCCCCTTCTGCGGAAGCTGGAAGGCTCCATTGATGCCCTGACCGACTGCGCCGACCAGATTGAAAGCACCATCGTGGATGACCCTCCCCTGACCATCCGGGAGGGCGGCATCATCCGAAAGGGTGCCAATGCCGACGCGGACAGGCTCCGGGACATCATGGAGGGTGGCTCCGGTACCATTGCCGCCATTGAAGCCACCGAGCGGGAGAAAACCGGAATCCGCACCCTGAAGGTGGGCTTTAACCGGGTTTTTGGCTACTATATCGAGGTATCCAAGTCCTTTATAGATCAGGTTCCCGGCTCCTATATCCGCAAGCAGACCCTTGCCAACTGCGAACGCTATATCACCCAGGAGCTGAAGGAGCTGGAAAACCAGGTTTTGACCGCCAAGGACCGGCTGACCGCCCTGGAATATCAGATTTTTACCCAGCTTCGGGAGAATCTTGCCCAGCAGGCTGCCCGGGTCCAGCTCACCGCTGCCGCCGTAGCTGCCGCCGATGCCCTGTGCTCCCTTGCCGCAGTGGCGGTCCAGCGGGGCTACTGCCGCCCTGAAATTACACTGGGCAGGGAAATTTCCATTAAGGACGGTCGCCACCCGGTGGTGGAGGCCATGCTGAAGGACAGTCTCTTTGTCCCCAATGACACAGAGCTGGGGGCCGAGGATAACCAGGTTGCCATTATTACCGGCCCCAACATGGCTGGTAAATCCACCTATATGCGTCAGGTCGCTTTGATCGTGCTGATGGCCCAGATGGGCTCCTTCGTGCCTGCCCGCAGCGCACGAATCGGCCTGGTGGATCGGGTCTTTACCCGCATCGGCGCCAGTGATGACCTGGCCTCCGGTCAGTCCACCTTTATGGTGGAAATGGCGGAGGTTGCCTCCATTTTGAAGTACGCCACCTCCCGCTCCCTGCTGATTCTGGACGAAATCGGCCGGGGCACCTCCACCTACGATGGAATGTCCATCGCCCGGGCGGTGCTGGAGTATGCGGCATCCCCCAAGCGGCTGGGTGCCAAAACCCTCTTTGCCACCCATTATCACGAGCTTTCCACCATGGAGGACAGGCTTCCCAACGTAAAAAACTACAACATCGCCGTCAGGAAGCGGGGCGATCAGATGATTTTTCTGCGGAAGATTATTCCCGGGGCCACGGATGACAGCTACGGCATTGAGGTTGCCAAGCTGGCAGGCATTCCCGCCAGTGTCATTACCCGGGCCCGTGAGATTCTGGCAGAGCTGGAGGCCGAAGGCGGCAAGGCCGTCACACCCCCTCCCGCGGCGGCGCCCGATGACCAGCTTTCCATGCTGGATATGCGCGCGCAGCAGGTCTGCGCAGCGCTGGAATCCATCACCGTGGAAACGCTGACCCCCATCGAAGCCATGAACGAGCTGTACAAGCTGAAGAAAATGCTGAACTGATATGAAGAAAAACCGAACCCTTTTCACCGCCCTCACCGGCACCGAAACGATTTATGGCATTTGCTGGATCGTTATTTCCAAGTTGCTTCTGCCATCGGCACTGACAGCGGGAAACCGGCTTCTTGCCGCCCCGCTGACCTCTGCGCAGCTGAATTTTGTCTATTTTTGTCTCAATTTCATGGCTGTTGTCTGGATTTTCCGGCGGTTTCTGCTGAGTTCCTGGCGATGCGCCCTGAAATCCCCCTTTCCTGTGCTCTGGTACGCAGTCCTGGGCTATCTGGGCAGCAGTCTGCTCAGTGAGCTGCTTAGCATGGTGATTTTCCGGCTGGCCCCCGGCTTTGTCAATGTCAACAACGAGGCTGTTTTTTCCATGCTGGGCCAGGACCGGCTGCTTGTCATCATCGGCACGGTGATTCTGGTTCCGGTGGCAGAGGAGACTCTCTATCGGGGCGTGATTTTCCGAAATCTGTACGATAAATCCCCCCTCTGGGCCTATATTCTCTCCATCGCCGTCTTTGCCCTTATCCATGTGGACGGCTACATCGGTGTCTATTCCCCCCTGGAATTTCTGATTGCCATGATTCAGTACATTCCCGCAGGCTACTGCCTGTGCTGGGCCTACTGCCAGACAGGAACCATCGCCGCCCCCATGCTCACCCACGCTCTTGTAAACGCCATGAGCATTTACCACGCATTGAGGTAACACTATGCCAAAAATCATCCAGCTTTCCCCCCATATCGCCAATCTGATCGCCGCCGGTGAAGTGGTCGAGCGGCCCGCCTCCGTTGTAAAGGAGCTGCTGGAAAACGCCGTGGATGCCGGTGCCTCCAAGGTCACCGTGGAAATCCGGGACGGCGGCATGACCTTCCTGCGGGTCACCGACAACGGCTGCGGCATGGCCCCGGAGGACGCGAAAACCGCCTTCCTCCGCCACGCCACCTCCAAGCTGCGCACGGAGGAGGATCTGGCTGCCATCGGTACCATGGGCTTCCGTGGCGAGGCTCTGGCAGCTATTGCCTCTGTAAGCCGCATTGACCTGATGACCAAGACCGCCGGCGCTCTGTCGGGAACCAGCCTGCAGCTGGAGGCCGGCGTGATTACCGACCAGTCCGAGGCCGGCTGTCCCGACGGTACCACCATCATCATCCGGGATCTTTTTTACAACACCCCCGCCCGGATGAAATTCATGAAATCCGACACCGTTGAGGGAAGCAGAGTTACCGCCGCAGTCCAGCTTCAGGCACTGGCCCATCCCGAGGTTGCTTTCCAGTTTCTGAAGGATGGCAAGCAAATTCTTTCCACCCCCGGAAACGGCACCCTTCAGGCCGCCGTCTACTGCGTTTACGGTCGGGAGTGCGCCCAGATGGTCCAGGTGGACAGCCGTTGGGAATCCTATTCCCTGACCGGCTATGTTAGCAAGCCCACTGATGCCCGGCCCAGCAGAAGCCTGCAGACCTTCTTTGTCAACGACCGGCCTGTGCGCTCCAAGCTTCTGGTTTCGGCCCTGGAGGAAGCATACCGCAACCAGCTGATGGTTGGTAAATTTCCCGCCTGCGTGCTCCATATAACCCTTCCCGCCAATGCCGTGGATGTGAACGTTCACCCGGCAAAAACTGAGGTCAAATTTCTCTCCGAGAAGGCGGTTTTCGACTGCGTGCACTACGGTGTGCTGGCGGCGCTGAATAAAACACCGGACCGGCCCCAGGTCCAGTTCCGGCAGACAGCTTCAACCCAGGTACCTCCCGCCTCCCCTGAGTTGCCCCCACGTTCCAAGAGTGCCCCCACGGAAGCTCCCAAAAAAGAATTCTTCCGCACCATGACACCGGCGGAATTCAAAACCTTCTCCACTGCGTTGGCTGACGGCCCCAGGCCCAGGGCTGAGGCTGCGGGAGCCGCCCTTTCCAAGCTGGAGCGGCCCGCCAATATGCCCCTGCGGGAATTTGTAGTGCTGCCCCAGGTGCAGCAGGCCGTCAGCACTCAATTGCCCCCCGCTGCTGAAAAAGCACCGGAGAAAGAGCTTTCCCCCGGAGAAGACACAGCTGCTGTCTCCCCCAGTGCGCCCTTCCCGCCCATGCCGGCCCAGGAGCCTGTCCCCGTGGAGGAGCCTGAGCAAACCACGCTGGAAATGCCTCCCGAAATTCCCTGGCGCATGGTGGGTGAGCTGTATAACACCTATATTCTGGTTCAGCAGGGCGATAATGCCTTTTTGATTGACAAGCACGCGGCCCACGAACGCATTCTTTTTGAAAAGCTGAAGGCCAATCAGGAGGCCATCTCCGCCCAGACGCTTCTGTCCCCCATTCCCGTTAAGCTCAGCCCCACCGCCGCCGGAATCCTGCTGGATCGCAGCGGGCTGCTGGAGAAGCTGGGCTTCGCCCTTGAGGAATTCGGTGAAAACACCCTGCTTCTTCGTCAAATTCCCATGGATTTGAGCCCGGAGGCCGCTGCAGAAACTCTGGAAACCCTGGCGGACAATCTGCTCTCGGGAAAATCTGCCAGCCCGGATACCGTCCGGGACGAGCTGCTGCACACCGTTGCCTGCAAAGCCGCCATCAAGGCCGGCTGGATCACCAGTGAAACGGAGCTGCTGGCCCTTGTGCGGCAGGTTATGGATAACGAGGATTTGAAATACTGCCCCCATGGACGTCCCATCTGCGTGAGCCTGAGCAAAAAGCAGCTGGAAAAGCAGTTTAAGCGCAGCTGAGCGTCTCACCTGTCCCAACAGCGAAAGGAGCGCACACATGGATAACATCATCTGTATCGCGGGCCCCACCGCGTCGGGAAAAACAGAGCTTGCTGTAGCCCTTGCCGAAGAGCTGAACGGCGAAGTGATTTCCTGCGACTCCATGCAGATCTACTGCCGCATGGATATCGGAACGGCAAAGCCCAGCATGGCAGAGCGCCGGGGCATTCCCCACCATATGCTGGATGTGGCCCAGCCGGGTGAGGGCTTTTCCGTCAGCCGCTACTGCGACATGGCAGCCCCCATTCTGGACGATATTCTCGCCCGGAAGAAAACCGCCATTATTGCCGGCGGAACGGGGCTTTACATGGACGCGCTGATCCGCGGCAATGACTTTGCCCCATTCCCCGCCACAGGCCACCGGGAGCGTCTGGAGGCGATTCTGGTGGAGAAGGGCCTTGCCCCCCTGGCGGACACACTGGCATCGGTGGATCCCGAAGCCCTGGTCCGCTCCCAGAACAATCCCCGGCGGATTATCCGCGCTCTGGAGGTCTGGTACGAAACCGGGGAAACCATCACCGCCCACGACCGGCGAACCCAGGCCATCCCTCCCCGGTATACCCCGCTGTGGCTGGGGCTGGACTTTGACCCCCGTCAGCTTCTCTACGACCGAATTGACCGGCGGGTGGATATTATGCTGGAAATAGGCCTGATTGACGAGATCCGGGCGCTTCTGTCCTCGGAGCTGCCGGAAAAGGCCACCGCTCTGCAGGCCATCGGCTACAAGGAATTTGTGGATGCTCTGGAGGGCCGGTGCACCCTGACGGAGGCGGCGGACAAAGTCCGTCAGTCCTCCCGGCGCTACGCCAAGCGGCAGCTGACCTGGTTTCGCCGGAATCCGGATATCCACTGGCTCACCCGCGCCCCGGGCGAGGGCAGCGGAGAAATTCTTGAAAGGGCTCGACAGATTATTTTCAAAAGCGACATGGAAAACGTGCTATGATATGTGCATCCTCACAGAAAGAAGGTTGTACATATGTCAGACAATACAAGTTTACAGGAAGCCATTTTGAAGGAATGCCGCCGGGACAAGGTCCCGGTCACCCTGTTCCTGATGAACGGCTTCCAGCTCCGGGGTGTTATCACCGGCTTCGACAGCTTTGTCGTGGTGCTGGTGAGCGATGGCAAGCAGCAGATGATCTATAAGCACGCCATCTCCACCCTGGCCCCCATCAAGCCGCTGAAAGCCGCAGCAGTTAGCGCATAAGCGATCAAAGGGCGACGGAGCGAACCGTCGCCCTTTTTCGCTGTGACCGGGATTTCCCGGGGACGCTTCAGCGCCCCTTTCGCGAAGGGAATTTAACAGAAAGAGGTCATCGTATGTCCATTGCAGAAAACGTTGCCCACATCCGGGAACGGATTGCGCAGGCCGCCATTGCCGGCGGTCGGGATCCCGGCTCCATCACTCTCTGTGCAGCCACCAAAATGAATGACACCGCAGCTGTCCGGGAGGCCATTGCCGCCGGAGTGGACTGCTGCGGCGAAAACCGGGTTCAGGAGCTGACCCGGAAGCTGGCAGAAAATGCCTACGACGGCTCCGCCGTCCACTTTATCGGTCATCTGCAAACCAACAAGGTCCGGCAGGTGGTGGGCCGTGTCGCGCTGATTCAGAGCGTGGACTCTCTCCGTCTTCTTGCCGCCATTGACTGCCAGGCCCGGAAAATCGGCATCGTGCAGGATATCCTGCTGGAGGTCAACGTGGGCGACGAGGCCAGCAAGTCCGGCTTCCCGGCAGAGGCCATCCTGCCACTGCTGGAAAAAATTGGAGAATATCCAAACATTCGTGTAAATGGCCTTATGGCAATTCCTCCAATTAGTCAAAAAGACGGAGATAATCTCAAATTTTTTCAAAAAATGTGCAACCTTTCTGTTGACATAACGGCAAAAAAATACGATAATGTACGGGTGGATATTATGTCGATGGGTATGTCCGGTGACTACACCGATGCCATTGCGTGCGGAAGCACCATGATCCGTGTGGGCACCGCCATCTTCGGCCCCCGGGACTATGCCAATGTTCATCAGCCATGATGTGAATATACAGGAGGATATATAGAAATGAGTTTTTGGGATAACGTTAAAAAGTTCGCACAGCCCTATGCAGATGACGACTACGATGATTACGATGAGGAAGACGATTACCTCGACGATTACGACGAGCCTGCGGAGGCCCCCCGCCGCTCTCCCCGCCGTACCCCCGCTTCCACTGCCGTGAGCGAGCCCGAGCACGAGGATTACGGCTTCACCCCCGTTGCCGCCACCCCGGCTGCAGCCCCTTCCGTTACCTCCGCGCCCGTTTCCAGCACCGGCTTCAGCGGTTCCGTTCTGAACATGAACTCCGGCAGCAAGCAGGAGGTCGTTCTGTTCCGCCCCAGCTCCTTTAACGATACTTCCAAGGCTGCCGATGATCTGCGCAACAGAAAGGCCGTTATCGTTAACATGGAGAATGTAGACAAGGCCATGGCCCGCCGGGTGGTTGATTTCCTGTCCGGCTGTGTCTATGCGCTGGATGGCACCGTCAAGAAGATTGCCCAGTCCGCTTACCTGTTCTGCCCCCACAATATGGATGTTGTGGGCGATTTGGAGAATATTCAGGCCGAAGTCGAAAGCTACATCTGATTGCTAAGGAGAGATCGCTATGTTTACACCGCAGCAGATTGAACAGATTGCCTTTGGTACCCAGCCCTTCGGCGGTTACCGCGTGGAGGACGTGGATGAGTTCCTGGAGCCCCTGACCGAGGACTATGTAACGCTGTACAAGGAGAACGCCCTGCTTAAGAGCAAGATGCGTGTCCTAGTGGGCAAGCTGGAGGAATACCGCAAGAACGAGGCTTCCATGAAGGATGCCATTGTCAACGCCCAGAAGACCTGCGACAAAATGGTGCGTGAGGCAGAGGTCAAGTCCGCCAGGATTCTTAGCGAGGCCAATGCCGCGGCTGTCCAGAACACCCAGAATAACGATGCGCTGATTGCCGCTGAGGATGCCCGCGTTCAGCAGGCCCGCAAGGCAGCCGCTGCAAAGATCGACGAAATTGAGGAGCAGATGCGTGCCTGCATCCAGGCTCTGGAGCGGATCAAGAGCGCCAACGCTCCCGCTGAGCCCGTTGCTACCCCCGCGCCTGTGGCCCAAAAGCCCTATGACTACGATGCCGGTGTCTCTTCTGCCGATGCTGTCGCAGACGAGATTTCCCAGAGCCTGGAGGCTCTGGTGGGCACCACCGAGGATACTCATCCGAAGGCGGAGCCCCGTCATCCCGTCAACGATACCACCACCAGCAAGTTCGCCAACCTGCAGTTTGGCCGGAACTACGATCCGACCCACAAGTAATCTTTTCTGAATATTTTAAAGCCATGACGAGGACAGGCAATCCGGCCCGCCGCTTTCAGAGAGCTGCCATTTTGGTGTGAGGCAGTAAGCAGGAGCCCTTTTGTATCACCTCCGAGCTGCGCACCGAGCCTCCCTGCCGGGATGCCAGGCTGCGCCGGGTCCGCCCGATACAGCGCCTGTGAGTGCTGCCCCATGGGCAGAACAAGAGTGGTACCGCAGAGGTTTATGCGCCTTTGTCTCTTAGCAATAAGGGACAAAGGCGCCTTTTTTGCCCTCCCCTTTGGGGAGGGTGCTCCAGTGCGCACACTGGGGCGGGAGAGGAAAAGTACCTCTTCCGGCAGCCCTTCGGGCTGCCACCTTCCCCAGAGGGGAAGGCAAATATGGAATCTACAATGGAGGTAAATCCAATGGAATACAAAAACACCATCATCACCCCAAAGACTGACTTTCCCATGAAGGCCGGTCTGCCTGCCCGGGAGCCCGGTATGCTGGCAAAGTGGCAGGAAATGGACCTGTACAACGAGATGCTCAAAAAGAACGCCGGCAAGCCCTCCTTCGTGCTGCATGACGGCCCTCCCTTCTCCAACGGCTATATTCACATGGGTCACGCCCTGAATAAGACCCTGAAGGACTTCATCGTCCGCAGTCATGCCATGATGGGCTACTACACCCCCTATGTCCCCGGCTGGGACAATCACGGTCTTCCCATTGAGCGGGCCATTGAAAATTCCAAGAAGAAGCTGAACAAGAACATGACCGTTCCGGAATTCCGGAAGGCCTGTGAGGAATTCGCTGAGGACTTCATCCAGAAGCAGATGGGCGGCTTCAAGCGTCTGGGCGTGGTTGCGGATTGGGAGCATCCCTACCGCACCATGGACAAGCACTTCGAGGCCCAGGAGGTGAAGGTCTTCGGTAGAATGTTCGACAAGGGCTATATCTACAAGGGCCTGAAGCCCGTGACCTGGTGCCCCTTCTGCGCCACTGCCGTTGCCGAAGCGGACATCGAGTATCAGGACGATCCCTGTACCTCTGTCTATGTCAAGTTCGCCATGAAAGACGATCTGGGCAAGCTCAGCCAGTTTGATCTGAGCAAGACCTACTTCGTCATCTGGACCACCACCATCTGGACGCTTCCCGGCAATATGGGCATCTGCCTGCATCCCCGGGACAGCTATGTTCTGGTAAAGGCGGATAACGGTGAGACCTACATCATGGCTGAGGCTCTGATGGAAAAGACCATGAAGATGGGCGGCTTTGAAAATTACGAGGTTCTGGTCTCCTACCCCGGTCAGTTCTTTGAGAATATGCTGGCCCAGCATCCCTTCCTGGATAAGACCTCCCGGCTGGTAAACGCCGAATACGTTACCATGGATTCCGGTACCGGCTGTGTTCACACCGCCCCCGGCTTCGGTGCTGACGACTACCAGACCTGTATGCGCTACGGTATGGATCTGGTGGTTCCCGTGGATGACTACGGTCGCCACACCGACTATGCAGGCAAGTACGCCGGTATGAAGACCGAGGAAAGCAACCCCGTGATTCTGGCGGATATGCAAGAAAGCGGTGCACTCTTCGCTTCCGAGAAAATCGTTCACTCCTACCCCCACCACGACCGCTGCAAGAAGCCCATCATCTTCCGGGCCACTCCCCAGTGGT
>CAZDFB010000008.1:0-39440 GCA_964504605.1 uncultured Oscillospiraceae bacterium
TGCCGAAATAATTGGCGATGGAGGGAATTAAATTGATATCGGGATAGCTTCCGCCGGACTCCCATCGGGAAACGGCCTGTGAGGTGACACCCAGAGCGCTTGCCAGTTCCTCCTGCGTTCTGCTGTCCCGGCGGCGCAGGAAACGAATTTTTTCGCCTAAATTGAGTTGCATATTTTTCCTCCTAATGATTGTTCACCGGTGTGGTCTTATCATAACACATTTTCCAGAAGAAACAATTCTCAATTGGTTGTTTCAAAATCAACAAATGATTGAGTCCTCCGGGCTGATTTCTTCAGCCGCTCCGCCGGTAGGGAGGTGCGGCCTGCCCTGACTGTGACAGCGGAGAAAAATGTTCTTCGCTTCAAAGGATAGAGAACAACAGCCTGTTAAAAGCGCTTTCATGGGAAGCGGCGCGGCCGCAAAGTCTTCTGCCCGGGGAAAGCAGGGACTGCCGAGGCAGGCTTTTTCTGTAAAAACAGCTGAGGAGAAGAAAGATCACCTTTCGTTGAAATGCACAAATGTGTACATGATAAGGAAACAAAAGAATCTGACGAAAGGACACCTTTGGCAATATATAATATACAAAGAAATTTGCCGATTCATAACGAATTTTATCTATTTTGCCAAAAGAGAAAGAATGGTAAAGTATAAAAGGAATGTTGGCTCCTGGGCGAAGGCCTGACGGAGCGTGCATACAAGTAAGACGAAAGCGGGGAAACGGAAAGTGAAAAATTTTCAGGTTTTTGAAGAAGATAAGCTGTCCGCATTGGAGGCAGGAGCGATTCACTTTGACGGCGCTCTGATGGATGGCATTTCCCGGATACGAAATGCGCAGCTGATGGATCCGGCCCTTTGGAAGCGCTTTGCCGATCAGTTCCGTGGCACGGATGACGATGACCACTGCTGGCGCGGTGAATTCTGGGGCAAGCTTATGCGGGGTGGAAGCCTGGTCTACGCCTGCACCGGTGATGAAGCGCTTTACAATCTGCTTTGCTCTTCCGTGGAGGATTTCCTGACCACTCAGGACGGAGAAGGTCGTTTCAGCACCTACAGCGTTGCCGAGGAATTCCACGGCTGGGATATGTGGGGCCGAAAATATGCGCTGCTGGGACTGGAGTATTTCCTGGATGTATGCGCTGACGCTGAGCTGAAACAGCGTGTCATCCGGGCTATGATGTCCCACGCGGACTATATCCTGGCCCACGTGGGTGACGGCGAGGGGAAAATCTCCATCAACGAGACAACGGAGCACTGGGGCGGACTGAATTCCAGCTCCATTCTGGAGCCGATGGTCCGGCTTTACAATCTGACCGGAGAGGACCGTTATCTGCGGTTTGCGGATTATATCGTCGGTCAGGGCGGCTGCAAGGACATGAACATTTTTCAGATGGCCTACGAGGGCCGGCTGTACCCCTATGAATATACCTACACCAAGGCCTACGAAATGATGTCCTGCTTTGAGGGCCTGCTGGAATACTACCGGGTTACCGGCATTGAAAAATGGCGGGTTGCGGTGGAGAATTTTGCCCGGCTGATCGCCGCATCGGATATCACCATCATTGGCTGCGCCGGCTGCACCCATGAGCTTTTTGACCATTCGGCGGTGCGGCAGCTGGATGCGGAGGAAGAGGGTGTTATGCAGGAGACCTGTGTCTCTGTCACCTGGATGAAGCTGTGCTACCAGCTTCTGCGGCTGACGGGGGATCCGTTCTATGCGGAGCATATGGAAAAGGCCCTCTATAACTGCGTTCTGGGCGCAATCAATACGGAAAAGGTTACCAGAGCGCTGAATATGATTCTACACCTGGATGTGGATACTGCCGCTTACACCAACGGCTGCGGTATGCCCTTCGACAGCTACAGCCCTATGCTGCCCGGCATCCGGGGGAGAAGCGTGGGCGGTATGCAGCCCCTGACAGGAGGCGGCTATTATGGCTGCTGCGCCGCCATCGGCGCTGCCGGACTGGGCGTATTCGGTATTTCCGCGGTAATGAAGCACACGGACGGAATCGCAGTGAACCAGTATCTGAACGGTACCTTCCGGGTGGACGGCGATATGACGCTGAAGGTAACCACCCGCTATCCTTCGGCGGGGGAAATCTCTCTGCGCCTGGAGCTGGCGGAAGAAAAGCGTTTTGTACTGCGGCTGAGAATCCCCGGGTGGAGCCGAAATATCACGGCATGTGTCAACGGCGAGGCAGTGGACCGGGTATTTGCCGGAAGCTGTCTGCGGCTGGACAGAGTGTGGCGTAATGGTGATGAAATCACGCTGTCTCTGGACATGAGCATTACCCGGATTCTGCCGGAGGACTTTGGCGTTTCCTCTCAGGAGGCATCCTATATCGCGTTCCGCCGGGGTCCGCTGGTGCTGTGCCGGGATGCCCGCCTGGGCCAGAATGTGGACGCGCCGATTATGCTGGAGGATGAGGATGTATTCCAGCCTGACGGGAATGTACCGTTCAACCATTTGACGGCCTGGACGCTGCGCACCAGGCAGGAAAATGTCCGGCTGGTGGACTACGCCTCCGCAGGCAAGACCTGGACGGAGGAATCCCGCATTGCTGCCTGGATTCCGGTGAAGCAGTGAGAAAGCTGGGCGAAAACTGTCATAATAAGAAGGAACAGGGGAGCTTTATGATTATAAATCAAAACGTTCTGGATTTTGAGAAGCTTGGTCTTGGAATGTTTGTCCACTTTGGCCTGTACAGTGTCATCGGAAAGGGCGAGTGGGCAAAGCACATTTTAAAAATTTCGCCGGAGGAGTATGATGAGACCCGCCGCCATTTCTGCCCACGGGAAAGCTGGGCCCGGGAGCTGGCTCAGCTGGCAAAGCAGGCCGGCTGCCGTTACATCACCCTGACGACCCGCCATCACGACGGCTATTCTCTTTACGATACCGGTGACCTGAGTGAATACAGTACGGTCACCGACTTCGGTCGGGACCTGATCCGGGAATTTGTGGATGCCTGCCGGGAGGCGGACATCATTCCGTTCTTCTATCATACATTGCTGGACTGGCACGACCCGCGCTATCAGGCGGATTTTTCGGCATATCTGCGGTATCTGCGGGAGAGCGTGGCGCTGCTGTGCCGAAATTACGGCACCATCGGCGGATTCTGGTTTGACGGTATGTGGGACAAGCCGGAGGCGGACTGGGAGGAGGATGCCCTCTACGGTATGATCCGCGCCCTGCAGCCCAATGCAATGCTGATTAACAATACCGGCCTGGGTGCCCGGGGACAGTTGGGGCATATCGAGCTGGACAGCGTTACCTTTGAGCGGGGAAAGCCCCAGCCTATCAATCTTGAGGGGGCCCCGAAGTACATCGCCAGCGAGATGTGTGAGGTCACCTGCTCCCACTGGGGATACGCCTATGAGGACCTGAACTTCAAGGCACCTGCCCAGATGATTGAGGAGCTCTGCGACTGCCGCCGCTATGGCGCGAATTTCCTGCTGAACGTGGGTCTGATGGGGGACGGCTCTGTGCGGCTCATCGACCGGGCAATTATGGAAATTCTGGGCCGGTGGATGGAAATTTTCCACGAGCCCATATACGAGGCCCGGCCCAGCGGCATTGCCGTTGCGGGCCGGCAGGGCGATATGCTCCTGAAGGGGCCGGGCACCTACTATCTGTTCTGCTTCGGACTGGGAATGTCTGCGGATCAGAACGTTGCCCTGAATGACGGTCAGCGGGCAAATGACTGCTTCACCCTGCCGTGCCGGATTTCGGAGGCAGTATGGATGGACAATGGCGAGCCCCTTTCCTTCCGCCAGGAAAACGGAGAGGTGACGGTTGTTCCCCAGCCCTTCAGCTATGGAAGAGATCTGGTGGTTCGGGTAGCGAAGCTGACCGTATAAACAAGAAACAGGGACACTGCCGGGAAGGGCAGTGTCCCTGAGGGGAGCATATATTCAGGCTGTTGCCATTTCCTCCAGCTTGGACAGGGGCTTTTTCAGGAGCATCATGTCAAAGCGGGCAACCAGAGAAAACCAGATCAGAGCCCACAGCGGCGTCAAGCCCAGAAAATAGGTGGGGCTCAGCAGAAACAGAAGCCAGGGAACGGCGTTAGCCAGCACCATGACCAGAGTCCGGGGCAAATGAAGCAGTCCGCAGCACAGAGCGCTGCGCAGGGTAGCGCTTACGGGATTGACGAAGCGTGCCTGCAAAGGGAAGGACCAGACCAGGGTAGCGCTCCACAGAAGCAGGGCAATGCACACGCAGAGAACTGCCAGGGTCCCGGTGATCTCCTGAGCAAGAATCAGGACAAGAAAGGTATAAATCACAACAGCGCCTACCGCCGCCAGCACCAGCCAGATTCCGGTTGCCTGCCTGAAATTGGAGCGGAAGGCTTTCCAGAAGCAGGCCCAGACGGTTCCCTCATCCCGCATCATCCGCCCGGTGACATCATAAAGTGCGGCCTGGGCCGCCCCGATGGTGAAGATGGGAATGCTGAAGACAAGGGTCAGAATATTCAGAAAGATCATATCCACGATTTTATTGAAAAATTGAATCACAGGAGAATTCCAGTTAAAAAGTCCAGACATAAGGCACCTCGAAAATTTGTTATGGAAATGTTTCCGCATCCATTATATAACGAAACGCCGCTCAGGGCAAGACGGTCCCGGCTTTTTGTTATTTCAAATTTGTAAATTTCTTCCTTCCGGTTGCTCTTGTGCCGGAGAGAAAGTACGTGTATAATATAGAAAACGAACAGCCGGTCCCTGGCGGAGCGGCCCGGTCCGAAGAGAGGTAATACTATGAAAATCCTTCTGCTGAACACACTTGGTGAAAACTTTGACACATTTTTTACGGAAAGAGCCATGAAGATTATGGAAAGCCTGGGCAGCGTTGTCCGGATCGACTATGATGGCTCCGAGCGGTGCCGGGAGACATTCAGAAAGGAGTCGGCGGATGCGGATGTGCTCTTCGGAGGCTGGGGCATCCCCGAATTGGACGAGGCCTTTTACGAAAACGCAAAGAAGCTGAAAATCATCGCCTACACCGGCGGCTCCGTTGCGGATCTGGTCAATGACAGCCTGAAAAAGCGGGATGTTTTGCTGCTCTCCGGCAACCGGTACTATGCCGAGTCCGTGGCGGAGGCTACGATCTGCTATATGCTGGTGGGTCAGCGGCGGCTGTATCCCACACTGAAGCGGACAGAAACCACCGGCTGGGACTGGCACCGGATGGAAAATGCCGGCCTTTACGGCAAAACGGTGGGCCTGATGAGCTTTGGCATGATTCCCAAGTATGTGGCACAGCTGCTGAAGCCCTTCCACACCCGTGTGCTGGTCTGCTCCTCCCACGCCATTTCTCAGGAGGAGCTGGAGACCTACGGAATCGAGCAGGTATCGGCAGAGGAGATGTTCGCCACCTGTGATATTGTATCTATCCATTCCGCCATGACACCGAAAACCTATCACAGTGTCAACCGGGAGCTTCTTTCTCTGATGAAACCGGATGCCCTTCTGGTCAATACCGCCCGGGGAGCGGTGATCGACGAGGAAGCACTGGCGGAGTTCCTTCAGGCTGGAAAAATCCATGCGGTGCTGGATGTCTTTACCCATGAGCCCCCGGCGATGGATTCGCCCCTGCGGGGTCTGGACAACGCCACGCTGGTTCCCCACAGAGGCGGCCCCACCACGGATATGCGGGAAGTGACGACTCTGGGCCTTCTGGATGATGTGGCGGCCTATTTCCGGGGCCGGCGGGACGAGATGCAAAATGTTATTTCCATGGACTACGCCCGGCACATGACCAGTCATCATGCAGTGGCGAAAGGTGGAAAAACATGAAAATGAAGCAAAAAAGAGGCGTTGCCTATCAGAAAATGGTGCGCTCTGTGCTGCTGGCAATGATTGCGCCACTGGTGATGACCGTAGCGGTATACTACTACGGCTCGGGAATCATGGAGCGTCAGGCCAAGGAGATCAACAGCAATCTTCTGGACACCATCCAGAACATCTGTGACAAGGAAATAGTCCACTATCAGAACCTGATCTCCCAGTTTTCATGGAACGACAAGATCCGCACCATTGGCATGGAGGATGAATTTGGCACCAAGACCCAGATTCAGGCAACGAAGCTGCTTGCCAATCTGGACGAGCTTGCAGCCTCCATGGACAGCTTTACAGACGACTGCAGGGATGTTTTCGTCTACTTTCCCCGGGTGGACCGGTTCCTTTCCTCCACTGCTCTCGGAACCATGGATTTTTACTCCTATGCCGATATCATCGTGGGGCTGAATGAAGCGGAGACCCAATGGTTTCAGGGAGAGCTGGATGGCTGCTACTCATCCATGATTGTGGGCAGGACCCTTGAAAAATCCGGCGCGAAGCGGCTGCTGGTCATGGTGCCCGCGGCAAGAGCTGCCGGCAGAGTCAATGCGGTGGTGGGCCTGTGGCTGGATCAGGGGGCGTTGCTGGATACGGTGCAGATGCGGCACCGGCAGGAGAACAGCGACTGGCTGATTATTGACGCGGAGTACAATGTCATCAAGGAACCCAATACGATTTCCGTTGGAGAAACCTTTGACCCGGAGAGCTTCCCGGAAAAGGAGCACTATGTGTGCAGCCTGACCACCTCGGAGCTCACCGGAATGACCTACATCCTGCTCCAGCCCCGCAGCTCGGTGGCGGACTACGCCAAGAGCATCCAGATGTTCTTCATTCTGGGCATTCTGGTGTGTATGCTGGTAGAGTTTTTCCTTCTGCGCAAGACAGTCCAGATAAACTACGCACCTTTGGAGCAGCTGATGAATCTGTTTCGCCGGGATGAGCAGGAGCACAACCAGATTGAGAACGAATACGCTTACCTGGGCAGAAATATTACCCAGATGATGGAGCATCAGGAGAGCTTGCGGCAGCGGATTGACCTGAAAGACGATGCGCTGAAGAAGCTTTTCGCCACCAATATTCTCCTCAAGCCCTTCTCCGGGGACACAGAGAATGAGGAGCTGCGGCAGTTCGCCTCCCAGTTTGAGGGAAAGCAGACACTGGTCGTGCTGCTGTCCCAGCAGGGGAGTGGGAATGTTTTCCGGGCAGAGGATATCAAGGCTCTGGTGGGGGATATGCTGGCAGACGATGCCTACACCGTGGAACTGGTGGAGCAGGAGGAGCAGACGGTGCTGCTGATCAGCGGTCAGGACCTGACCGGGGCGGAAAGAAAAATACACAGGGCATTGGAGGAGGTCCAGCGGCTGGTTTCCGGCGAACTTGGAATCAGCTTGGATATCAGCCTGGGTGAAGCCCATGACGGACTGCCCGGAATCCACCTTTCCTATCTGGAGGCGCTGGAGACCAGCGAATTTCTGGCGGTGCTGGAGCGGAGCATGATTTCCTACCGGGAGATTATGGACCAGACAGCCCGGTGCTACAATTACACCATCGATACCGAGGAACGGATTATCCGGGCCATCCAGAGTGACAACGGAAAGCTGGCTGAGACGCTGATAAACCGGGTCCTGGATGTGAACTTCAAAAACAACCACCTGGATGCCACCCTGCGCCGGTGCCTGATTATCCATATTTACTGCACGCTGCTGCGGGCGGCGGATGAAAAGGGAATGCTGCAGCTGGTGGAGGTTCCCGCAACCGTTTTCCGCTCCTTCCATTCCGCGGAAACGATGAAAAAGCAGTATGCCGTTCTGCTGGAGCGGCTGTGCCCGCTGGGCCGTGAGACCGCGCTGCCCAGCGCGGAGCGGGAGCTTTGCGGACAGGTGCTGGAGTATGTGAAGGAGAATTACGCGGACCCGGATCTGAATATTTCCGGCGCGGCGCAGCATTTCCACGTCTCACCCTCTAAGCTGGGTGCACTGTACAAAAAGGAGACGGGCAAGAGCCTGCTCAATGTAATCAGTGATATCCGTATGGAGGCTGCCATGAACCTGCTGCAGCAGGGGCTTTCCGTCAACGAATGCGCCCGGCGGGTGGGCTTTGAGGATACCACCACCTTTATCCGCCAGTTTAAGAAATACATGGGCAAGACCCCGGCTCAGATGCGGGCAGAACTGCAAAATCTGGAATCCGAATAATTTTCACAGGCCCACCCGACTGAAACGGAGAAATTTCGGCGGGTGGGCCAGCTTTTTGTTATTCGTTTGTTCAAAGTGCACAAAAACGGACCCCCGAAACTGGTCCGAATAAGGTTTTTGCCAACAGAAAGAGAATTATGCCGATTGAAAAAAGGTGTTTTCCTGCGTTACAATGGTGCCAACGGAAGCAATTCCGAAAACATGAATGGAGGAACATCACATGAACGCAAAGAAACTGCTGGCTTTGGCATTGGCACTGGTCATGTGCATCGCCTGTTTCGCCGGCTGCGGCAACACCGATGTAGATCCCGGCAATGAAAGCAGCACCCCCTTCCACCCAGAACCCCGGTAACTCCGGCAACAGCGGTTCTGAAACCAAGGAATTCAGCTATCCCATGGAAGCTGGCCACTCCCTGACTCTGTGGAAGCAGATTGGCGGCCAGATCAGCTCCAACTACACCACTCAGGAAGACACCGAGATCGGCAAGTGGCTGTCCGAGGCCACCGGCATTGAAATCGACTGGCAGGATGACCATGCTGCTACCGACGAGGCTTACCAGCTGATGCTGTCTGAAGGCAAGTACGCCGACATGATCCAGCACAGTATGTGGAGCTATCCCGGCGGCGCTGAAGCAGCCGTTGCTGACGGTGTTGCCATTCCTCTGAATGATATCATCGACCAGTACTGCCCCAACCTGAAGGCTTTCCTGGATGCCAATCCCCTCGTTGACCAGATGATCAAGTCCGACGACGGCACCTATACTTACTTCCCCGTTGTTGCCGACGCCAACTCCACCTTCTCCTATGCCTCCTACCTGCGTAAGGACCTGCTGGACGAGATGGGTGAGAAGATGCCCACCACTCTGGAAGAGCTCCACGATCTGCTGGTGAAGGTTAAGGAAACCTACCCCGACATCGTGCCCTGGACCACCGACTGGTCTGGCCTGTTCTGCTACAGCCTGCCCGCTTATGCCTACGGCGTTGGTAACATCGTTGCTACCGCTGACGGCTTCATGCTTGACGACAATGGCGAAGTTTACTTTGCCCGCGCTACCGACAACTACAAGGAATTCCTGCAGACCATGAACCAGTGGTACAACGAAGGCCTGCTGGAGCCCGACGTGGCTTCCATCGCCAGCGCTGACTACGGTGCAAAGATGATCAATGGTAAGGCCTTCATGTCCAACGGCTGGCTGACCGGTTCCTTCCAGGCTGTTCAGCAGGCTGGTCGTGAGCTGAACCCCGACTATCAGCTGGCTGCCATCTCTCCTCTGGGCGTCAATGGCAATGAAGTCACCGACTGCTACACCCGTTTCCTGATCAACGGCAACGGCGTTACCATCACCAAGGACTGCAAGGACATCGAGGCTGCTGCCCGCTTCCTGGACTACTTCTACTCCGAGGAAGGCATTGTCCTGACCAACTATGGTAAGGAAGGCGTCAGCTACACCATGGTAGACGGCGTTCCCACCTACACCGAGGACGTTCTGAGAAACTATCCCGAGGGTTGGACCACCGTTCAGTCCATCTGCCGCTACGCTACCGTTCCCGATAACGGTGTTGGCGTCTGCCACCCCGCTTACTATGCACAGACCATCATCGAGGACTGCTGCAAGGAGCACCTGACTCTGTGTGCCGCCCTGGAGAATCCTCTGGCTCACGCAATGCCCGGTCTGGCCTATGATGCTGACGAGAGTGACACCATCGGCAGAATCAAGACCAATATCACCACCACCGTCCAGGAGTACACCATGGGCTTCATCCTGGGTACCATTAGCTTTGATGAGTGGGATAACTATGTCGCAACTCTGAACGACATGGGCCTGGAGCAGGCTACTGAGATCAACGCCGCTGCTCTGGCAAGATACAACGCCCGCTAATATTTCGTAATTCGGGATGGCAGCTTATCTCGGTAGGCTGCCATCCTTTTTTAGGGGCATTGTTCCCAATCTGTTTTGACTACGAGGTACGCGATATGAAAATCAAGTCCAAGGAGAAAAATGTCGGTGCGAGCAAACCCCGCACCCTGGGTCGTTCCCTGCGCCGGGATTTCCGTGCGAACTGGTCGATTTACCTGCTGGCCCTGCCGGTGCTGGCATTCTATATTCTGTTCCACTACAAGCCGATGTACGGCACAATTATCGCTTTCTTTAACTACAGACCCGCAAGAGGCTTCAGCGGCTCAAAATTTGTAGGCCTCGAGAATTTTATTCAGTTCTTCAAGAGCCCCTTCTTTAGCAGAACCATGTTGAACACGCTGATTATCAGCGGACTGAATATTCTCTTTTGTTTCCCCGCGCCGATTATTCTGGCGCTGCTTCTGAACGAAGTCCAAAATGCGAAATTTAAGAAGGTCGTCCAGACCGTTACCTATATTCCTCACTTTATTTCCACCGTTGTTATCTGCGGTATGCTGTCCCAGTTCTGCCTGAGCAGCGGCCTGATTAACGATATTATCGAGTTCTTCGGCGGAACCCGGGTATCACTGTTGCAGGATCCCAAATACTACCGGACGGTTTACATCATCAGCGACATCTGGCAGCAGGTGGGCTGGAGCTCCATTATTTATCTGGCAGCCCTGTCCGGCGTGGACAAGAATCTTTATGAGGCTGCCCAGATCGATGGCGCAAGCAAATGGAAGCAGACCCTCCATGTGACGCTGCCCGGTATCCTTCCCATCATCGTCATCCAGTTTATTCTGGCTGTCGGTAACCTGATGAGCGTCGGCTACGAAAAGACCATCCTGCTTTATAACCCCGCTACCTACTCCGTGGCAGATATCATTTCTTCCTATACCTACCGGATGGGCCTTGTAAACAACGACTGGGGCTATTCCACCGCTGTTGGCCTGTTCAACTCTGTGATTAACTGCATCCTGCTGGTCATTACCAACAAGATGAGCAAGAAGCTCACAGATAACAGCCTGTGGTAAGGAGGTACCTGAGAAATGAAGAAAAACGGAAATCGTATCAAAATGACAGCCGGAGAGCGGATTTTCCAGGTCTTCAACTATACGTTCCTGACTTTGCTGGCATTCGTCTGTGTTTACCCTCTGTGGCACGTGCTCATGGCCTCCTTCAGCAGCAGTGCTGAGCTTCTGGCCCACCAGGGTCTGCTGCTGAAGCCGCTGAACTTCACCCTGGAGTGCTACAAGCGTGTGTTCGCTAACAAAAACATCCTGACCGGCTACATCAATACCATTAAGTGGCTTGTGCTGGGTGTCAGCACAAGTATGCTGATGACCACCCTGGGCGCATACTTCTTCTCCAGAAGAGATGTGCTGCTTCGCCGTCCGCTGATGATCCTGGTGACCTTTACCATGTTCTTCTCCGGTGGTATCATTCCCTTCTACCTGAACCTGAGTGAGCTGCACCTGACCAATACCATCTGGGGCCTGATCATTCCTTTCTGTATCTCCACCTATAATATGATTATCCTGAGAACCTCCTTTGAGAGCATTCCGGAAAGTCTGGTGGAGGCCGCCAAGCTGGACGGCGCGGGCAATGTGCAGATTCTCGTCAAGATTATGCTGCCCCTGTCCAAGGCCACGCTTGCAGTGCTGGTTCTTTACTACGGCGTTACCATCTGGAATTCCTGGTTCTGGGCATCTCACATTATTCAGGACCGGGCCGATATGCCTCTGGCAGTCTTCCTGCGGAACATCCTGATTGAAAATCAGATGCAGGCCATGGACTCCGGTATGCCCACCGCCGAAGGTATCAAGTACGCGGTAATCGTGGTTGCAACGATGCCTATTCTGATGATTTACCCCTTCATTCAGAAGTATTTCACCAAGGGCGTTATGGTTGGAGCGGTCAAGGAATAATGAAAATCAGTTTTACAACAATGGCTCTGCCGGGATTATCCCTGGCAGAGCAGACTGCCCTGCGGGCAGAGTATGGCTTCGATGCCATGGATATCCGAATGCTGGAAGGTGGCTCCGGCGAAGTGCCGGTGGATGCCACCGCCGAGATGCTGGAGCAGATCCGCGGGTTTATACCCGATGGAACGCTTAGCTCCATCTTTTGCTACAATAAGCAGCTTGGCAGCGGCGTTACGGAAATGGCAGACTCCATCGCAGCGCATTTGAAAATCGCCAAGGCCCTCTCCGCACCGGCAATCCGCGCCTATACCGGTCGGCTGACGGACGGTGATGAAACCCGGGTCTGCCAGGCCCTGAAGCTGGCTCTGGAACAGGAGCCGGAGGGCGTTATCCTTCTGCAAAACCACATCAATTGCGGCCCCACCGTCCATCAGGCTATCCGCATCTGCCGGATGATGAACTCGGAGCGGGTAAAAATCGCCTTTTCGCCGGATCACTGCTTCCTGATCGGGGAGGAGATTCCGGTGAAGGAGGTTATCCCCCATGTGGGGCAGCTATACGTTGCCGGAGACGAAGTGCTCAACGCGGGAACACCCCCTGCCAATATGACCCCCTGCTATCTGGAGATACTGGAGGAGCTGAAGGCAGCGGATTTTGACGGCTTTTTGATGTTTAAATGGGAACGCTGCTGGAAGCCGGAGCTGGTGGATCACACGGTTGCCTTCCCCCAGTTCCTGCGCTGGCTCGGAGAAGCTGCAAAACTGAATTGAAAACGATGAGCAGATACTCCGGGCATCAATAAAAAAGATTGCTGCCCGGAGCTTTTTATTTTTTACATACAGGAGGGCCTTATGAAAAAAGCTACCTATTTGAAAGAAGCCTCGCAAAAATTCCAGCTGACCGTCTGCACGGATGTCAGCGGCATTCCCGAGGCTGCGAGAAGCAACGTGTCCCGGTTTATGGTGAATACGCCGACCCATCCCCATCTGGAAGCGCTGACGGTTTCCATGCCGATTCCGGAGAAGCTGAAGCAGGAAATTCCGATGGAATTTACGGCGGATGCCTTTGCCATCCGCATGGAGGAGAACCGGGTTGTTGTCTATGGCGATGACAGCCGGGGTCAGCTGTATGGACTGATGACCTTCCTGCGGCTGCTGAATGATGAGGGCTGCTTTGGATACGGCCTGGTTTGTGACCAGCCGGTGTGCACCTTCCGTGGCATCAAGCTGATGATGCCCGGGCGGGATGAAATCGGCTATTTTAAAGATTTTATTGACTGTATGCTGTATTTCCGGCATAATACTGTTATGCTGGAGCTGGGCGGTGCCATGGAATACAAGCGTCACCCGGAAATTAACCAGGGCTGGGAGGAATATGCGGCCTTCATGGCAGAGTACTCCGGCAAGAGCATTGAAATTCAGAAGAGTTTCCCCTGGGCCAAAAATTCCATCCACAGCAACAACGGACAGGGCTCCTACCTGACCCAGGAGGAGGTAAGGGACCTGATTGACTATTGTGCCCAGCGGGGCATTACTGTCATTCCTGAGGTGCCCTCCACCTCCCACTGTGATTATCTGCTGTATAACCACAGAGAGCTGGCTGAACGGTGCGAGGATCCCTATCCCGATACCTTCTGCCCCTCCAACCCGGCGTCCTACGAGCTGCTGTTTGATATTCTCGATGAGGTTATCGAGGTGTTCCACCCGGATATCATCAATGTGGGACACGACGAATACTATTCCATCAATATCTGCGACCGCTGCCGGAAGCGTCACAAAACCAATGCGGAAATTTACGCCGAGGACCTGACGAAAATCCACGACTATCTGGCCTCGAAGGGCGTTAAGACCATGATCTGGAGTGAGAAGCTGCTGAACACAGTGGTGGGCGATGGACGTGGCTTTGGCGGTGCCCGTGTTCTTGTCTATAATGACGGCCCCAAGGGCGACGGCAGCCTGATTCAGGTGATTCAGCCCACCTGGCCTGCCCGGGACCTGATTCCCAGGGACATTTTCTGCCTGAACTGGTATTGGTTCTTTGGCGAGCAGGGCGATAAGGAAATTGCGGACTTTTCCGGGGCCTTCGGTAATTTCAGAGGCTATGAAATGGAACATTTCCGCCGCCGCTGCGGAACCAATGTGACCGGCGGCATCTGCTCCGACTGGGGCGCAACCAGCCCGGTTTACCTTCAGCGCAATGCCATCTATTTTGCGCTGGCGTACAATGACTGGCTGTACTGGGATGCAGACTTCGATGACAGCGACGATTCCCAGTTCATGGGTGTCGTGGAGGCTGCTTTCCGTGAACTCTTTGATTATAACTACGGTGCGGAGCAGAACCGGAAGGGCAGATATATCGAGGTTGACCACACCACGGACCGGGAGGCTGCCTACTGCGAATTTGTTGACGGTATCTTCACGGAAGGCGAAAAATACCGGGAGGACTATTATCTTGGCAACTACAGGATCCGCTTTGCCGACGGAACCGAACTTACCAAAGAAATTTATCTGGGCGAGCATATCGGCTGCGAGAATGCCCAGTGGTGCGACAAGCGGGTATACCTTGGCCCGGTGGACGGAATGCCTGTGGACCGGATAATCCGTCTGGATCCCAGAATCGCGGAAACCGGCTGGTCAACTCTGCCCCACTCCTGCGACGGAAAGGTTTTCTATAAGTATTACATTGAAAATCCCTGCCCCGGGAAGCAGATTGCGGACGTGCGGTTTGAGCCTGCGGAAAACGCCCGGTGGACAGTGACGGTCAGGAACGTAAGAGAGGTATAAAATTATGAAAAAACTTTTTTTGCTGTGCAACGCACATCTGGACCCGGTGTGGCTGTGGGACTGGCAGGAAGGAGCGACCGCGACACTGGCTACATTCCGGGCAGCCGCGGATATCTGCGAGGAATCGGAGAACTTTGTCTTCTGCCACAATGAGGCGCTGCTGTATCAGTGGGTGGAAGAGTACGAGCCGGCCCTGTTCCGGCGCATTCAGGCCCTGGTGGCGGCGGGAAAATGGTGCATTATGGGCGGCTGGTTCCTGCAGCCCGACTGCAACCTTCCTGCCGGAGAAAGTATGCTGCGGCAAATTATCACCGGACAGCGGTATTTCCGGGAGAAATTCGACGCGGCACCGACGGTGGCTGTGAATTTTGACTCCTTTGGACACGACAGGGGTCTGGTGCAGATCCTGAAGCAGTGCGGCTATACAGGTTATCTGCATATGCGTCCGGAAAGCTGGCATATGGAGCTTCCAGGGCGGAACATTATCTGGCGGGGCTTCGATGGCTCGGAGGTTCTGGTTCACCGACTGGACCGGGGCTATAACAGCCCGCTGGGAAAAGCCGTTCAGGGCGTTACCGAATGGTGTGAAAAGGAGCGAGATGATGAGATCAGCCTGTTCACCTGGGGAGTCGGCAACCACGGCGGCGGCCCATCCCGGGTGGATGTGAAAGGTCTGAATGCCTGGATGGAGCAGCACCCGGAGCTGGAGCCCATCCACGGAACGCCCGAGGCCTTCTTTGCGGCTCTGGAGTCGGCGGAAAAAGAATATCCTGTGGTGGATCAGGCTCTCCGGCCTGTCTTTGTCGGCTGCTATACGTCCCAGGCCCGGGTCAAGCGTCTCCACCGGGAGCTGGAAAACCGCCTTTACCGGGCGGAAAAGCTTCTCTCGGCGGCGGCTTCCCAAGGCCTGATTACCTATCCCCGGGAGCAGCTGCAGGATGCCCAGCGGGATATGCTGTTTATGGAATTTCATGATGTGCTCCCCGGAACGACCGTTCAGAAGGGGGAGACTGCATCTATAGCAATGCTGAATCACGGTCTGGAGCTGGTGTCCAGGCTGGAAATGCAGGGTGTTATGTCCCTGCTCTGCGGGCAGGAAAAGGCAAAGCCCGAGCAGACACCGGTATTCCTCTACAATCCTCATCCCTATCCCGTGGAGGGCGATTTTACATTTGAGCTCATGCCTGCGGACCAGAACTGGTCTCAGGAGCTGCACAATGTGGTCACCGTGACCCAGAATGGCCGTGTGCTGACCAGCCAGGATGAAAAGCAGGATGTTAACATGAACCTGGATTGGCGCAAGCGAATCACGGTCCATGCGGTCCTGGAACCCTCCTGCCTGAACCGCTTCGATTGCGGGTTCCATCTGGAAGCCCGGAAGGGAGCAAAGGATGTGGTTTTCCCCCAGGAGAAGCTGACCTTCGACAACGGCGAAATGCAGGTTGTTATCAATCCCGCAACAGGATTGGTTGACAGCTACCGCGTGGATGGTGTGGAGTATCTGCGCCCGAATTCCTTTGCGCCGGTGGCCTATCAGGATGTGGCTGACCCCTGGTATATGGAAAAGCATTCCTTCCCGGAGGTGGCGGGCCGCTTCCGCCTGGCGGAACCCAGGCAGGTGCGCCGCTATTTCGACAGTGCACAAATCACGTCTTATCCGGTGCGGATTGTGGAAGACGGTCCGGTTCGCATGAAGGTGGAGGCGGAGTTTGTATGGAATCGCTCCCGTGTTGTTCAGACCTATATCCTGCCGAAGCAGGGGACCGGCTTTAAGATTGAACAGGATGTCCTTTGGAGCGAATCTGACATTATGCTGAAGCTGGAAATTCCCAGCACCCTGACGGGCAACTATATGGGCCAGGGTATGTTTGGCTGGGGAGAACTGCCTCAGGACGGAACGGAGTGCGTCAGTCAGAAATGGTGTGGCCTGTTTGGCGAAAGCCACGCACTGACCATCTGCAATGACGGCATATACGGCTCCCATTGCAGTGAGGGCACCATTTCTCTGTCGCTGATGCGGTCCTCTGCCTATGCGGCCCTTCCAATCGACGACCGCAAGCTGGTGCATGAGGAGCGCTATATTGCCCGCATGGATCAGGGAGCCCACCATCTTTGCTTTGCAATTTGCGGCGGCGGTACGGAAGAACGCCGGCAGAATGTGGACAGGGAGGCACAGCTCCTGAACGAGGCACCCATCATAATCAGTGCATTTCCCTCCGGCCTGGGTGAAAAGCCGAAGCAGGGCGTTCTGATTTCCGATCCCCGGGTGCAGCTGAGCGCCATGTATTATGATGCTGACAAGAACGGATTTGTTCTGCGGCTCTTCAATACCCAGGATACGGGCGTAACGGCACAGTTGCGGCTGCCGGTGTGGAATTTGACGCAAACCGTGGAGCTGGAGCCCTTCCGGTTCCGGACATACCTGGTTACCGGGGATGGACAGCTGAAAGAAACCACGGTGCTTTGACCACAGCCCCGGAAAATACGAAACATGAGCAGACAATCCCGAAAATGCAGGGAGGAAGAAAATGCAATATCAGTTTAAGCTTGTAAGCAGCCTGGAGAAGGTTTTCTTCAGGGATATGGAACAGCTGCCGGAGCAGACCCGGGGCAGTATGCTGAAAAATGAGATTTACAGCTTCCAGCTGGTGGGCTGGTGCGACCGGTCCTACCAGCAGAAGGAACCGTGCTTCTATGAGCTTCGTTCTCAGCTGCTGCCGTATATCACGGTCAAGGCCGTGGGCTATATTCCAAACATGGTTCCCACCCTCGAGATGGATGCCGATGAGGACTACATCACCAAAACACCGGGCCTTTTCCCGGATCCGCTGCTGGATACCCCGGGAAACTGCTTTGAACTGGTGAGTATGCAGACAAGGGCGCTGTGGATCAGCGTCGCGCCGGAGGGGGCCCTTTCCGGCACATTCCCCATCACCATCGAACTGTTTGACAGGGAGCACAAAGCCATTGACGAGCAAACCTACACCATTCAAATTATTGATGCGGAGCTGCCGGAGCTTCCCATTCCAAATACCGGGTGGTTCCATGGGGACTGCATCGCAAAGCTCCACAATGTGGAGATGATGAGCGAGGAATACTTTGCCATTACGGAAAAATTTCTGGAGGTGTATACCCGGTTCGGTCACAACACGATTCTAACCCCCATTGTGACACCGCCGCTGGATACCGCCGTGGGCAAGGAACGGCTGACCAATCAGCTGGTGGATATTACGGTTGAAAACGGCGTGTACCGGTTCGGTTTCGGAAAGCTGGACCGCTGGATTCGGATGTGCCGGAAGCATGGCATCCGTTATTTTGAAATGGCCCATCTGTTCACCCAGTGGGGCGCGGAGCACGCGCCGAAAATTATGGCCCGGGTGGATGGGGAATACCGGCGGATTTTCGGCTGGGAAACCGATGCGAAGAGTGAGAAATACCGTAGTTTCCTGTCGGAATTTCTCCCGGCCCTGGTGGCCTACCTGAAAGAGACGGGGGTCTTTGAAAACTGCTTCTTCCATGTATCCGACGAGCCGATTCCGGCCCATCAGGTATACTATGGGGCGAATAAGGAGCTGCTCTGCCGGTATATCCCGGAGGGACAGCTGATCGATGCCCTGTCTGATTACAGCTTCTATGAAAAGGGCCTGATCAAGTGCCCGGTGGTCTGCAACGATCACATCAAAAGCTTCCAGGAACACGGTGTGACCTCCCTTTGGACTTATTACTGCATGGCCCAGCGCAAGGATGTAGCCAACCGGTTTATGGCGATGCCCTCCTCTCGCAGCCGCATTCTGGGCGCACAGCTGTATAAGAATGAAATCAAGGGTTTTTTGCAGTGGGGCTTTAATTTCTGGTTTGCCGCAGGCAGCCAGAAGGTAATCAATCCCCACGCCGACCCCACAGCGGATGGCAATTTCCCCGGAGGCGACAGCTTCCTGGTGTACCCGCTGGATGAAAATGGAGAGGTGGGGCTGTCAATCCGGCTGTATGTTTTCAATGAGGCAATGCAGGATCTGCGGGCACTGACGCTGCTGGAGACCCTGAGCTCCCGGGAGAATGTACTGAAGCTTCTGCAGGATGTGGTTGGAATGGATTGCTACCCCAGAAGCCGGGATTATATCCTTTCCCTTCGGGAAGCGGTCAATCAGGAAATCGCATCCCGTGTATAAAACAGATGGAACAGGAGATTTGAATATGGATCGTCAAAAATTTGTGGCAGAACGGCAGTGGCTGCGCAACCAGCTGGCGGGCGTGACCGATTTCTGGCTGAAAAACGGTATGGACCATGAGCATGGCGGTGTCTATACCTGCCTGGATCGGTTCGGCAGATGCTATTCCACGGATAAAAGCGTGTGGATGCAGGGCCGGTGCGGCTGGACATTCGCGTATTTGTGCCATGTATACGGCGTGCGGGAGGACTGGCTGGCAGCATCCAAAAGCTGCATCGATTTTCTGGAAGAGCACTGCGTGAACCACGAGGCGGACGGCAGAATGTACTTCACGGTGGAGGCCGACGGCACCCCTCTGCGTCAGCGCCGTTACTGCTTCAGTGAGTCCTTTTACTGTATCGCCAATGCGGAATATTACGGTGTCACCGGAGAGCGGGAGCATCTGCTTCGGGCACGCCGGGCCTATGATATGTACTGGAATCTGAACCACGGAATGGAGGATCCTACGGGCCTGGGCCCGAAGTCTACCCGTACCGGCCGCAGCCTGGGAATTCCCATGATTATTCTGAATGTGACCGGCGTGATGAAGCGGGTCGATCCGGAAATGGCAGAGCTGTACGACCAGCGGGCCAGAGAATGTGTCCACGATATTTTCACCTATCACGTCAAACCGGACCTGAAATGCACCCTGGAAAATGTGTGCATGGACGGCACCCTCCGGCTGAATGTCACTGAGGGCCGGATGGTGAATCCGGGACATGACATTGAGTGCTCCTGGTTCCTGATGGACTATGCCAACCGGACGCAGGATCCCGCCCTCCACGCCAAGGCCGTGGAAGTGTTCGACATGGCGTTCAACATGGGTTGGGACAAGGAATACGGCGGGCTTCTCTATTTCATGGACTGCCTGGGCTGCCCGCCCGAGGCCTACGAGCACGATATGAAGCTGTGGTGGCCCCATAATGAGGCGCTTATCGCCACGATGATGGTTTACCGGGATACCCGGGACGAGGCCTATCTGGAAAAGTTTTACCAGGTTCTGGATTACTGCAAGACCTATTTTGCTGACGAGTACGGCGAATGGTATGGATATCTCCGCCGGGATGGCAAGCCCACCCAGCCCGCCTGCAAGGGCTCTACCTTTAAGGGCCCCTTCCATGTGCCCCGCTGCCTGATCCTTGTGGAGCAGATGATGGGTGAAATTCTGGACGAGCTGGACTGAGGAAGAACCTGCCGCTTTGGCGTAGGAAAAGCAAACCGCATCAATGAAATGCTCCCCACAGAGCAGACACTCGAAACAAAAGGTATTTCGGGACTGCGCTGTGGGGAGTTTTTTGTCGGCAAAAAGATTTTTTGAAAAGAAAAGCTTTACTTAAGGCAGCAGGATACATTATAATAGTGCAATACTGTCTGGAAGGGGTGCTGATTATGTACCGCAATGCGCAATATCCATTTTTATACGAAACCCATCTGCATACCTGCCAGAGCAGCGCCTGCGCGCGCTGCACCGGCTACGACATGGCGAAGGCCTGCCATGAGGCGGGATATACGGGAATGTTTGTTACCGACCACAACTGGGACGGCAATACGGCAGTGGACCGAAGCCTGCCCTGGAAGCAGTGGGTGGATACCTTTGCGGAAGGGTTCCGGGATGCCAGGCGCTATGGCCTGGAGCACGACTTTGATGTGTTTTTTGGCTACGAGGCCGGCTATAACGGGACGGAGTTCCTGATCTACGGAATTACGCCGGAGTGGCTGGCGGCCCATCCGGAGCTTCGCAATGCCACGGTAGAGGAGCAGTACCGGCTGGTTCATGCTGCCGGGGGAATGGTGATTCACGCACATCCCTTCCGGGAGGAATGGTACATCCCGGAGATCCGTCTTTTCCCGGAATATGTGGATGGCGTGGAGGGCATCAACGCAACCCATTCCAGCCACCTCAGCGGCTGCCACAACGACCCGGCCTATGACCGGCGGGCCATTGCCTATGCCCTGGCCCACGGGCTGCCCATGAGCGCTGGCTCGGATATCCACACAACGGATCTTTTCGGGGGCGGCGTGGCCTTCAAAAGAAGACTGACCTCCGCACAGGATTACTGCCGGGCCATCCTTTCGGATGAGGACCGGATCCTGACCAACGGCGATACGATTTTTGACAAGTATGGAAGCATAAAAGAGGAGATTTTATGAAGCGTTTTCTGAAACGGTTTTTCGCAGCCACCCTGGCGGCACTGCTTTGCCTGACGCTCTGCCCCGGGGCTGCCGCCCGGGAGGCGGACGGAGAGGTTACCGTCCTGTTTACCCATGACCTGCATTCCCATCTGCTGCCCTCCGCCAATGAGGAGGGCGGGGAATACGGCGGCTATGCCCGGCTGATGACCCGGATCCGGGAACAGCTGGAAATTGACCCGGATGCCATTCTGGTGGATGGCGGCGATTTTTCCATGGGCTCCCTGTTCCAGACGGCCTATGCCACATCGGCCCTGGAGCTTCGGATTATGGGCGCAATGGGCTATGATGCCACCACCTTCGGCAACCATGAATTTGATTATCTGCCCCGGGGGCTGGCGGGGATGCTCAATGCAGCCGTTGGCAGCGGGGAGCGGCTGCCCGCCCTTGTGGATGCCAATTATCTGCCGCCGAAGGCGGGTGACCCTGAATACGGTCAGGACGCTGAGCTTGTTTGGAGCGCTCTGGAAAACTATGGCGCGAAGGACTACATTCTCCTGGAGCGGGCGGGGGTATACTATGCGATTTTTGGCCTGACGGGCTTTGACTCCGATGCCTGCGCACCCAACTCTGGCATGATTCTGGAGGATCCCGCTTCCGCTGCCCAGCGGGTTGTGGATGCTGCCAGAGCTGAATGCCAGGAAAAATACGGTGTCCAGCCGCTGGTCATCGCCCTTTCCCACAGCGGCACGGATAACGGGGAAGGGGAGGACTATGCGCTGGCCCAGTCCGTTACGGGCATTAACCTGATTGTTTCCGGTCATACCCACACCACCATTCGGGAGCCTATCCGGGTAAATGATACCTATATCGTCTCCGCCGGCGAATACGGAAAATACCTCGGTGTGGTGCGGATGACCTGGGACGGCGCAGGCAGTGCCGTCCTTACGGACTACACGCTTCTGCCCGTGGATGAAACCGTAGCGGAGGATCCCGAAATTGCCGCACTGGTGGAGGAATACAAAACCGAGGTGGAGAAAAGCTACCTTTCCGACTATGGTATGACCTTTGATCAGGTGATTCTGACCAATACCTATGAATTTGATACCGTGAAAGAGGTCTACGCCCATGCCCATGAGTCCAGCCTGGGCAACCTGTTCTCTGATGCGTACCGCTGGGCCGTGGAGCAGACCACCGGGCAGGAGGTAGCTGTGGCCCTGACTGCCTCCGGTGTGATCCGGGAGTCGGTTCCCAGGGGAGAGGTTAAGGTCAGCGATATCTTCAATGCCGCGTCCCTTGGCGTGGGCACCGAGGGCGAGCTGCTGGCGATCTACCTCACCGGCAAGGACCTGCGTACCGCGCTGGAGGTGGATGCCTCCGTGTATCCGCTGATGTCCTCTGCCCAGCTGTTTTTCTCCGGTGTGGAGTATTCCTTCAATCAGAACCGGATGCTCTTTAATAAGGTGGATTATGCCATGCTCCGCCGGGCGGATGGTACCCTGGAGCCCATCGAGGATGAAAAGATGTACCTGGTGGTCTGCGGAATGTACATGGGCCAGATGCTTGGCTCCGTGGAGTCCACCTCCATGGGCCTGATCTCCATTGTGCCCCGGAACGCCCAGGGCGAGCCTGTGGCAGCCTCCGAACTGGTGAATTACGTTGTCCGGGATGAAAACGGCGTGGCGCTGAAGGAATGGTACGCCATTGCCTCCTATCTTGACCGGATGGACGGCGAGATGGATCCTCGCTATGCCGGAACGGATGGACGAAAGGTGGTTTATTCCAGCTGGAACCCGGTGGACCTGCTGAGAAATGCCAATATTTTCACCTATGTGCTCCTTGGTGCCATTGTGCTGCTGATTTTGATTCTGGTTCTGGTCATCCGGGCGGTTATTCGCCGGAGAAAACGGAAAAAATAAGGCTTTTTCGCTTCTGACTGCCGCCGCCGCTTCCCACGGCGGCGGTTTTCTGCGTAAATTTGTCTTGCAAAAACGCTGCAAATGCGCTACCATGTACAAAAGTACATACAGGAGGAACAAAAAATGAATCCAAACCAAATTATGAAGCATTTTGAGCAGACAGCCTATGTCCGCATGGGCGGCACCGACGAGGAGCTGAGAGCGGCGGAGTATCTTCGGGAGCAGTGCGCCGCAATGGGCCTGAGCGCCGTCATTGAGCCTTTTGAGGTGGATATGGCAAACCTCCACGAGGCGGTGTTGCTGGTGGATGGGCAGGCCATCCCCTGCAAGGGCTATCTGAACGCCGGTTCTGCCCAGCTGGAAGCCCCCTTTTACTATCTGCGGTCCACGGATAAATACGCCCTTTCCCAGTGCCGTGGCAAAATCGTGATGATCGACGGCTACCTGGGCTACTGGATGTATCAGGATCTGCTGGAAAACGGTGCTGTGGGCTTCATAACCTACGACGGAAACGCCAATTATGCCGACCGGGATATTGACCAGCGGGAGCTTCGGGCCTTTGTCCATAAGGGAAACAAGATCCCCGGTGTCAATATCAACGCCAAGGATGCCATTGAGCTGATCCGCGCAGGCGCTTCCACTGCCCGCATCACCCTGTCTCAGGAGGAATATGTGGGCCAGTCCCGGAACGTGGTTCTGGATATGCCCGGTCAGGTGCCGGAGTACATAACCCTGACGGCCCACTACGACTCCACCTCTCTTTCCCAGGGTGCTTACGATAATATGTCCGGCAGTGTGGGCATTCTGGCAGTTGCGGAGTATTTTGCCACCCATCCCCACCGCTACGGCCTGCGCTTCATCTGGTGCGGCAGTGAGGAGCGGGGTCTGCTGGGCTCTAAGGCCTACGTTGCCGCCCATAAGGAGGAACTGGAGAATTGCGTGCTGAATATCAATCTGGATATGATCGGCTGCATTATGGGCAAATTCATCTCCTGCGTCAGCGGCGAGGAGAAGCTGTGCCACTACATTGAATATCTGGGCTGTGAGCTGGGCTTCAGCGTATCCTCTGTCCAGGATGTGTATTCCTCCGATTCCACTCCCTTTGCCGACGCGGGGGTTCCGGCCCTGTCCTTCGCCCGAATTGCCCCGGGCAGTACCGCTACCATCCACAATTCCTACGATACCATCGCTTTGATGAAGGGTGAGCAGATGGCGGAGGATATTGCCTTTATCATTCGCTTTACCGACCGCATGGCAAATGCCGTTCGCTGCCCGGTGGACCGGGAGATTCCCGAATCCGTCAAGGAGAAGCTGGATATTTACCTGACCCGCAAGCGCGCCCCAAAAAAGTAACCCCCGGATTGTCTCCGGCAGCTCCTTCCGCAAAAGATTTTACTGCAAGGCCACCCCTCCGGGGCGTCCGCTTGAAAAGGTGGTGTAATGGATGGAACAGCCAGAGAGAAAACGTATGCGTTTAGCTGCTGAATGCTACAATCAGAATGGAGCGTACTTTATTACAATCTGCACCCGGGAGAGAAAGAAAATTTTATCCCGCATATGCGCAGAAACACCGGCCCTCGGGTGTCCACAGATACAATTGCTTCCCCACGGTGCCGTTGCGGATAAATATATCCGACAGATGGGTTTGTTTTATAAGGAACTTTCGGTAGATAACTATGTTATTATGCCAGACCATATTCATTTGCTGGTTTCGATTTCTAATTCCGGTGGGCACCCGGGGACGGGTGCCCCTACAAAACGTACATCAGTCATTGGTCGTTTCGTGGGGCCGTTTAAGAGATTTTGCAACAGGGAATACGGCGAGAATATCTGGCAAGGTCGGTATTATGACCATGTCGTTCGAAACTGGCAGGATTATGAAGAAATTTGGCGGTATATTGAGAATAATCCGAGAAAGAAATACCTTCAAGAGCATGGCGAACCGATTTACTAACGGGAATTTAAAGCTCCGGAAGAAATCGTAGGGCCACCCGTCCCCGGGTGGCCGTTTTATCGCGCCGGGGTGCGCAACGATGTACACGGACACCCCGGAGGGGTGTCCCTACGCCGGTGTGGTAAGGTTTGTGGTGACGGAGAATGGAACCCGGGAGAGAACGTAGGGCCACCCGGTCCCGGGTGGCCGTTTTATCGCGCCGGGGTGCGTTACGATGTACGCGGACACCGTCCCTACGCCTTTCCGGGAAAGGCTGCGGCAGGGGGATGGCGGGCGGAAACAAAATGAAACAAAATTAACAAAATGTAACTGGGAAAACGTGGGAAATGAGTAGTTTTCCTGCGTATTTCCAGTTATTTCCTTCTCAGTAAAACTTTGATTTTTGCATTGACAAATGGTTACCAATAATCTATAATGAGACAAGAAATAAAAGGGAAGCTATTCCCGAAAGATTTTCTGCGTTGCTTGACCGGCTCCGCAAATTTCCCAGGTCCTACTGAAAAGAAGGAGGAATTTTTATGAAACGAACAATGATGGCCCGAATTCTGGCTGTCCTGCTGGTGGTCAGCATGATCTGCCCCACCGCAGTCTCTGCGGCTGGCTTTGGCTTCGGCTCCGGCAACACCCAGAGCATTGGCGACTGGATCCGCAGCACGGTCGAGCAGATCGTCAGCGGCTGGAACCGTCCCGGTCAGGGCTCCGGCTCCAATGGCGGCAGCACCGGCAATACCGGCAGCACCGGCGGCTCCCAGAGCTGGGAGCTGGTTGAGGACGGAACCACCGTTCTCAACGGTGATATGCTCCGTGCCTCTACCTATGCCCAGTCCGTCACCGACACCCGGGCAAGCAGCGGCACCACCCTGAAATACTTCCCCGTGACGCTGTACGACTATGATACCGATACGATCAACAATGCTACCCATGAGGCTGATGTAAATGCAGACCCGAATCTGACTGAGTGGAATGGCATCTATTTCAGTGATGGTGGTGGCTCTTCTCTTGGCAACGATGCGTTTAAGACCCACACCTATACAACGGAAACCAAGGCCCACACCGACCTGACCTGGGCTCAGGTGCAGAGCGGTACTTACTATTCCGATGCGGACTGCACCAACAAGGTCAGTGTTTCCGAGGTGACCAAAGATGGCTATGTGAAGCAGGGGACTGTTACCTGTGGCACTGTTATCAATAGCTATTCTAGGGGCGAATGGAAAGCGACAAATTACTACTATTACGTGAATGGTGAATATTATCCCCTTTACGCACAACGCAACTACGATTTTGGTACTGGAGTGTTTATTTATACCTGGGGTTACTCCACTGATAACGGCAGCACTGTCAATCAGATTGCCACACAAAGTGGATACGCGAACGCCACCGTCAATATTCCCCTGTACAAGAAGGGTGACGAGGTGGTCGGCTATACCCTGACTGCTAACGGCGAAACCCTGGCAACCCTGAACAGCACCGATACCACTCAGAAGGTCGGTGTTACCCTGTACACTAAGGGCGCCACCACAACAAAGACCCTGGAGTATGCCGCATGGAACTGGTGGAATAAGAACAGTGGTGATAATTCAAACGGACAGAAGACATACACCGGCCTTGTCCAGAGTGAGCTGGATAAGAATAAGAACATTGTCTTCAACAAGCCCGAGGGCGGCATTTTTAACTCCGATGCCAGCGTGAAGCGTATCTACACAGGTGTGGAAATGCCTTTCGTTTTTGATTCTGCCAAGCAGACCTACACCTTTGATGCCACCCAGTATGGTGTTTATTTCCATGAGGACGCAACCCAGGGCTCCTCCGGCACTGCTGGGTCCAATACTCGGCTGTACTTTAACGAAAATTCGACTCAGACCAATAACACAAATTATGGCGATGGCAGTACAACTGTTTGGGCACCGTTCAATGACGCTACCAGCTTCAGTGAAGACCAAATGAACTACCACTTTGGTATGCGGGCAACCATTCCCTTTACCATGACTTCCAACGGTCGCATGAATGAGAATAACAATGAATCTGAGGCCATTAACTTCTCCTTCTCCGGCGATGATGACGTTTGGGTATTCATTGATGGTCACCTTGTTATTGACCTGGGCGGCATCCACAACCGGCTGAATGCGGATATTGATTTTGCTACCGGCAAGGTTACCTACTCTGAGGATAATACCTCCTCTGCTGCTACCGGAAGTTTCAACGATTCCAGCTTTGGCTTGACCCAGGACCTGTTTGAGAACCTGATTCCTCAGGATCGGGAGACCTTCGCGGCTTCCGAAACCCACGAGCTGACCATCTTCTATCTGGAGCGTGGTAAAGGTTCCTCCAACTGTAAGATCGAGTTCAACCTGCCCATGAAGGACACCGTTACCGTTACCAAGCGTGCTTCCCAGTCCTGGGACAAGAACACCTCGTCGAACAGTAACCTGACCAACAAGGAGCAGGAAGCTGTCAACAACATCAACTTCGGCTTCACCCTGTACAAGAGCACCGATAAGGGCGAAACCTTCACCCCTGTTTCCAACACCAAGTTCAAGGTCCTGGATATCGGCGGTCAGGTGATCGACACCCGTACCACCGATAATAACGGTCACTTCTACCTGAGAAATAACAATTCCGCCCGTTTCGTCACCACCTTCTCCGCCGAAGGCACCACCTATTATGTGGTTGAGGATGATATGGCCTCCAGCGGCTTCGTCACCCCCGACTTCACCTATGGCGGCATTGCCGCTGACGGCTTCCTGGTTGACGGCAAAACGTATGCCTCTGGTTCTCAGATTCCTGAGACTGTGCTGGAACTGGACGACAAGCCCAACAAGAGCAGCGTGGTTACCGTTTGCGGCTCCGATGAATCCGAGGATTCTCTGGTCTTCGTCTGCGAGAACTTCCTGGATGCAACCATGCCCAACCCCAGCGCATTCCCCACGGATGACAAGATCGTCCTGGACTACGGCCTCAGCGTGAATATCAACCTGCTGGGCAATGACGTTTACCGCGGCGACAACATCGAGGTCATGGGTATCTTCGGTGACGGCGTTGAACTGACCGATGCTGCTAAGAAGACCGTCTATACGGATATGGCCCTTGAGGACATCGTTTCGGAGCAGAACGCACCCCTCTTCGGTACCGCACAGCTGAACGGCAACACCGTTTCCTACCAGCTGACCAGGCAGCTGACCAACGTGGAAGTCCTGACCTATCTGGTCAAGGTTACCGGTACGGCAGAGCATACCGACGGCTCTGAGATCACGGCCTACTCCTACGGTTTGGCCCATGTTTACATCATTCCCGCAACCACTATGTACTATGAGGAAAACTTCAGCGACATGGTGACCTATACGGATGGCAAATCCAGCGGCTGGAGTGCCATTGGCACCGCTCACACCGCTCCTCAGGAGCCCGGCGTGGTCGGCACCATCACCGACAGCCCCTATGGCTCTGACGTTGCCTACCTGGGCGACAATGGCGACAGCAACGGCACCTCTATGTATGTCAATACGAGCACCGGCGCTGCCCAATTCTCCTACACCTTCACCGGTACCGGTACCTCCTTCTTTGCACGTACTTCCAATAATACCGGCTATATGCGTGTTCAGGTTTCCAACGGAACCACCATCCTGCGCGATACCTACTATGATGACAGAGAAAGCGCTGTGAAGGGAACGCTGTACAACATTCCCGTGTTTACCGTTGATTCTCTGCCCTACGGCGAGTACACCGTTACCGTGACCATCGCCAAGGCAAGCACCAACGCGGCACTGACCTGCCACCCCGAGTTCTATCTGGATGGCATCCGGGTGTTCAATCCCCTGAACACGAAAGATCCTCTTAACGAAATGGCTGTCAGTGCTTACGCTGCCGACGGCGAAACCGGCATGGTTAATGTTACCCTGCGCCAGAAGCTGCTGAGCAATGTCATTTACGTTCCCGAGGAACGGGAGGTTCCGTCTCCCCGTCTGGACGAAAATGGCAACCAGGTCTTCAAGGAAAATGGCGATCCGGTCTTCGATATCGTGACTGAGATTGTTGATGTTCCCTATTGGCCCGACGATGGTACCTTCGTTCTGTTCACCGATACCAACGGTGAGATCTTTGATGCGGAGGAATATGTAAGCAACGGTCCCAAGGAAGAGGTTTACCTCTACAGCGGTCAGTCCGTAACCTTCACGCTGAAGAATTGGGATCCCAATACCAACCGTCTGTTCCTGGGCATGAAGTCTCCCACGGGCAAGGCCGGTCAGGTTACCATTGGTTCTCAGGTTATTTCCGTTAACAGCACCGTTGACTGCTACTATGAAATCAGCAACTACGGCAAGATTGAGACTGACGGCGATACCAAGACCGTGACCTTTACCATTACCGCAGGTGAGGGCGTCCTGATTTCCCTGACGAACCTGAAGGTTACCGGTAATCCTCAGTTTACCATCAAAGATCAGCCCGTCTATGAGAATCCCGACAACGAGGGCGGCGATGTAGACGGTGATGACTTTATTGAAGAGGCCAGCGACATTGAAAGCGACGAACCCGATGCTGCTCCCGGCGAGGATGTGGTTGTTGAGGAAAATGAGAACGAAACACCCACTGAACCTGTAGAAGAGACAGAAACCGAGCCGGAGTCCACGGAGCCTGAGGAAACTGAGCCCGTTGCTGCCCCTGAGCCCACCGAAGAAATTGTGGAAGGAGATGAGTAATATGAAGAAGGCTTACACAAGCCCCATTATCGAGTTTGAGACGTATAGCTTGTCTGATTCCATTGCCGCCAACTGCGGTACCGTTATCAGCGCCGGTCCCGGTGACTACATCGGTAGAGTTTGCAGTGAATTTGGCGATTCCTGGGAGATGTTCTCTATAAGAGGTGCTTCCACGTATTCTAACGACAATCCCTTCTACGATGGTGTTATCGGCCCAATCTGTGATTGTGTCTACACCTCCGGCGGTGAAGGAATTTTCACCAGCTGAGAATAAATTCAACGGCACTAGTTTTTAAGCGGAGCCGGCAGGCGCGCCTGCCGGCTCTCCTTCACGAGGTAACCATGGAATACAATCTACAAATCGGGGGCATAGGATTCTACATCGTTTCTGATTTTCCAATCAGGACAGGGGAGTCCTTTGCTCCGTTTTCCGATTCCAGACTTACAAAATTTGACATTCACATTGCCTATACGGAGGATTTTTCCCAGGCACCCTCGCTTCCCTGTGAAGCGCTGGGTGAAGACCTTCTCCTGCGCTACTATGCGGAGGGCAGCAATCTCCTGATCGTCGCAAAGGGCGGCCCCAGGGGGCCCATTGCCATCACCCGTATGACTCAGGACTGCTCGGATCTGGTCTGCTATGTAAACGCGGCAGCCTACGGCACCCAGGATGCGCTTTCGGACCTGATGCGGATGCTTCCGCTGTGCCGGATTTTGCAAATGCACGATGTTTTCTTTTTTCACGCGGCGCAAATCGCCGTAAATGGAACCGGTATCCTCTTTACAGCTCCCTCCGGAACCGGTAAAACCACCCAGGCCAAGCTTTGGCGGCAGCATCGGGGGGCTGAGATTATCTGCAATGACCGCACACTGGTGCGGAAGGGAAGAACCTACGGTTTCCCGGTGGATGGGTCTGAGCCTGTCCGAAGCGGCCTTGTTCACAGCTTGGGTGCGCTGGTTCTTCTGAAACAAAACAGCGAAAATTCCGTCCGGCGGCTCCGGCCCGGTGCCGCTCTGGCCCGGCTTATGCCCCAGCTTGTCATTGACACCTGGGATCCTGCCGCCCGGACTTTGGCAATAGAGCAGCTCATGGAGCTGATGAAACATTACCCGGTGTATCAGCTGGAATGCACACCGGATTTGCGTGCGGTAGCGTGCCTGGAAGCGCAGCTCCGTGCCGATGGGGTGATCGAATGAAAAGCATAAGGGAACGGCTGTCTGAAAAGGCAGCGCAGAACCGGATTCCCATGATTTCCGCCTTTGAGCTTCTGCCGGTTTGCAATCTTAGCTGCAAAATGTGCTATGTTCGCAAATCAATGGCGGAGGTTAATCAGGCCGGGGGACTGAAAAATGGTAAATGGTGGCTGGAGGTGGCCCGGAAGGCCCGGGATGCGGGACTTCTCTACCCCCTGCTGACCGGCGGAGAACCTTTCCTGCACCCGGATTTCAAGGAGATTCTGGCGGGAATGGATGCGCTTGGCCTTCAGTTCAGCATCAATACCAACGGAACCATGATAAACAGGGAGTGGGCGGCATTTCTTGCCAAGCACCGGCCCGTTCGGGTAAATTTGACCCTCTACGGTGCCAGCGAAGCCTCCTACCGGAACCTCTGCGGAAACGGGGAGGCCTATCACCGGGTTCTGGAAGCGGTGGCACTGCTGAAGGAATATCAGATTCCTCTGAAATTCAATGCCAGTATTACACCGGAGAATGTCGGTGAGCTGGATGCCATCGTTGCCTACGCGAAAAGCCAGGAGTGCCCCCTTCAGGTGGCGACCTATATGTTCCCGCCCATCCGCCGGGACGAGACCAGCTTTGGCAAAAATCAGCGCCTTTCGCCGGAGGAGGCGGGCTTTGCCCGGGTTCGGGCGGATTATCTCCAGAACGACCCTGACTGGTTCCTGGGGCAAACTGCCCGTTTTGCACGCTTTGTGCCCCTTCATCGTATTGCGGAATTCCGGGGACCACAGGAGGAAATGAGAATGGGGTGCAGAGCCGGTGTTTGCTCCTTCTGGGTGGACTGGCAGGGAAATTTATCCAATTGCGGAATGTTCCCCTCGGTCAAGCTGGAGCTTGACGACGATTTCCGGACAAAATGGAGGGAACTGGTGGAGCAGACAGCGGCTGTCCGCTATCAGCCCGGCTGTGCCGGCTGCCCCAACTGCTGGCTTTGCCATCCCTGCATTGCCATGGTGAGCAATGAATGCGGAGACATCAACGGGACCCCGGAATATTTGTGCCGGATGAATCAGGCCAGCGCGAAATATTACCGGGAATTCGCGGAACAGTACTATCCCGGCCGATTTCCCGGGGCGCAGCCCAGGGCTGAGCAGCAGGATATCTGCGAAATATAACAATGTGCATTGGTGCGTTTCGCACTGATCGATAGAAAGAAAAGGAGTGCCAATTATGAGTGCCCACAAACATTTCAAGTGTATTCTTTCCACGCTGCTGACAGCAACTATGCTCCTGCCTGTGCTTCCTGTCGGCGCTGCCGCGGAGAACGCCACGGTAAAGGGTGAAGAGGTTGTTACCCAGCTGGACAACAGTGGTGTGGTACGGGAGAACAATTTCAACAAGGGTTGGAAATTCTATCTGGGAACCAGCTCCACCGCCCAGAATAAGGATTTTAACGATGCCTCCTGGAAAAATGTAAATCTGCCTCACGATTTCAGCATTTCCCAGAGCTTTACCACCTCCGGCGAAGCGGAGTCCGGCTTCCTGCCGGGTGGCACCGGATGGTACCGCAAGCGCTTTACGCTGCCTACGGAGGAGAGCGGGAAGACCTTCCTGCTGAATTTCGACGGCGTGTATATGGAAGCTTACGTCTATGTGAACGGCACGATGGTTGGTGAGCATCACTATGGCTATACCAGTTTCGCCATGGATATTTCGGATTATCTGACCTGTGACGGTGTTACCGAAAACGTGATTGCCGTGAAGACGGTCAACTCCGTCCCTTCATCCCGCTGGTATTCCGGCTCCGGCATTTACCGGGATGTGACCCTCTATGTGCTGAACCCCGTCCATGTGGACCTGAACGGCACATATGTCACCACCCCCAATATTTCCAGCAATAACGGCACCGTCCGGGTGGAAGCGGATATTGTAAACGATGGCGACGATTCCGTCAGCGTTACCGTTACCAACACGGTGTATAAGAAGGGCTCTACCTCCGCCCTGGCTTCGGACAGTGCAACCGTTACGGTCCTCTCCGGCTCCACGGCAACGGCGGTTTCCTCTCCTGTGGTGTCCAACCCGGCCCTTTGGTCCGTTGATGCCCCCAACCTTTACAAGGTTGTCACTGAGGTTTCCGTGAATGGGGAAGTGGTGGATTCCTGCGAGACGGAGTTCGGTTTCCGCTGGTTTGATTTCAGCAGTACGGGCTTCAGCCTCAATGGCACCAATGTCAAGCTCAACGGTGTGTGCCTGCACCACGATCAGGGCGCGCTGGGCTCTGCTGCCTACTATGACGCCATGTACCGTCAGCTTAGCATTATGAAGGACATGGGTGTCAATGCGGTCCGCACCTCCCATAATCCTGCAGATCAGGATTTTATCGCGATCTGCAACGAGCTGGGCCTGCTGGTGATCGAGGAAACCTTCGATGGCCTGAATGAGGCCAAAAACTCCAACACCAATGACTTTTCCCGGTATTTCACCGCTTCCGTGGATACCCGCCTGTATGGCGCGTCCTCCGGTATGACCTGCGCTGAGTACGCGGCCCGTTCCATGGTCAGGCGTGACCGGAATGCACCGTCTATTTTTGCCTGGTCTTTCGGCAACGAGATTCAGGAGGGCACCAACTGGAACAATGTCAATCAGTTTGCCGGCTTCTGTGAGAATTACATCAGCTGGGTCAATGATGAGGACGGCTCCCGGATCGTTACCAGTGGTGACAATAACCGGGGCGACAGCTCCAGCCTGGTCAATGTTCTGAACAAGATCATCAATGCCGGCGGTGTCGTTGGCTTCAACTATGCCAATGATCTGAGCACCATTTCCAGCCTGCTGAGATATTATGGCGGCAATCACAACTGTATCATTCTCTCGGAGACCTCTTCCCATACCAACAGCCGGGGAATTTACAGCAAGCAGACCAGCAACGAAGCTGCGGACGGAAAGTACCACGTTACGTCCTTCGATACCTCCGCGGTTACCTGGGGCATTACCGCCCATGAATCCATTTACAATACCTACCAGTACGACGGCGTAGCCGGTGAGTTCATCTGGACCGGCTTTGACTACATCGGTGAGCCCACCCCCTGGAATAAGACCGAGAGCGGCTCCCTGACGGGCTACGCATACCCCAACAGCTCCTATTTCGGCGCTGTGGATACTGCTGGCTTCCCCAAGGATACCTTCTACCTGTACCGGGCCCAGTGGAACAAGAACGCAACCACCGTTCACCTGGTCACCGCATGGGATTCCGATAACTACGTGGTTTCCGGCGGCAAGGTTCCCGTGTGGCTGTATTCCAATGCGGCAAAGGTTGAGCTTTACCTGAACGGAAGCAAGATTGGTACGGCTACCCGGACTGCCAATACCTCCGCCGCAGGCCATACCCACTACACCTACAAGGCCACCAGCGACAATTCCTCTGTCTGCTCGGTCTCCAATGGCTCCGGCTCCTCCGCACTGTATGGCGTGTTCAATGTTGCCTATACCTCCGGCACCCTCTCCACCCGGGCATATGATGAAAACGGCAATGAGATCACCCTGAACGACTCCTGTGGTCGTTACACCGTGACAACGCCTGACGCAGCTTCCAAGCTGGTTGTCTCTCAGAATAAGACCACGGCGAAGGCCGATGGCTCCAGCCTGGTTTACATCAGCGTGGATGTTACCGATGCCAACGGCAACCTGGATACCACCGCTACCAACAATATTCGCTTCTCCCTGACGGGAAATGGCGAAATTGTGGGTGTGGATAACGGCGATCAGGCCACCACCAGCAAGTATCAGCAGTCCTCTGTGCTGACCGGTACCACCTCTGCCAATATCAACGCCTATGCGGGTAAGGCGCTGGTGATTGTCCGCACCACTGAGGATGCCGGCTCCTTTACCGTGAATGTTTCGGCCTCCGGCCTCACCGGCGGCAGTGCCTATGTGACAACCACCGCTGTCTCCGACACCAGCTCCGAGGGCCTGACCAGCTATGCCATGGTTAAGGACTACACCGTAAAGGCCGGCACAGAGCCTGAGCTGGATACCACCGTTACCGGTACACTAGCTGACGGCACCACGGTCACCGGAACCATCGTCTGGGAGCCTGTTTCCCAGGAAACCTATACTACCCCCGGCGACTATACCCTGAACGGCAAGCTGACCTTCCCGGGATACGACAGTATGGATGTCACTGCCCGGCTCCACGTTCTGGCAAATGTGATTGCTATGCGCAATATCTCTGCCGTTACCACAGCGGGTACCGTTCCCACACTGCCCAGTGTAGTAAGCGGCGTGCTGGCAGATGGTACACTTAACGGTGAATTCCCCGTTGTCTGGGAGAGCGTTTCTCAGGATGAACTGAGCACCGTTGGCGATGTGCTCACCGTATGTGGTACCGCAACGGTGATGGGCCAGCAGACCCTGCCTGTGACCTGCACCATCCGGGTTGCCCAGGCGGTTCAGACCGAGAGCACCAACATTGCCGGACAGTGCCTGAGCCTGACGCAGGACATTGCCGCTGGCTATCAGTCCGATAACCTGAACTCCATTAACAACGGCACCACCAAGCCCGGTGACAATACCAGCGAGCGCTGGACCAACTGGGGCAACCGCAGAAACAGCGCGGATGCAACCATCACCATGACCTGGGCTACGTCCCATGCCGTCAGCAGCGTGAATATCTACTATTATTACGACAGCTGCAGCGCTTATCCCGAAGAAATCCAGTTCAGCTATTCCCTCAATGGCAATGATTATACCCAGATTGAAGCCACTGCTGAGGAGATCGAAACCTACAACCTTGGCGCTATGTATACCTACACCTTCGCCAAGCCCATTGACCCCGTGGGCCTGAAGATCCGGTTTACCCAGAAGAATGGAACCACCGGCAGCAACTGTGTCGGCATTACCGAACTTGAGGTTATGACCTATGCATCCCAGCTGGAGATCAGCACCTGTGCGGATCTGGCGGAAATCACCGTGGACGGCAAGGCCCTTGCGGACTTCCAGGCGGATAAGCTGACCTATGAGGCAGAAGGATCCACAGTCCAGGCCTCCACCAACAATAACGCGGGCATCACCATTCTGCCTGTTGACGGTAATGGTGTTGTCCGGATCCTGACCATTTCTGAGGATGCAAGTGCCTCCAGAGTGTATGAGGTCATGGTCGGAACCACTCCGGTCTGCCAGCACACCAACACCGAGGTTCGGGACGACAAGGCTCCCACCTGCACTGACGACGGCTACACCGGCGATACTTACTGCGCTGACTGCGGCGAGTTGCTGAGCACTGGCACCGTTTCCAAGGCCACAGGCCACGCCTGGAGCGCCTGGAGCGGCACGGAAGCAACCTGCACCGAGGCGGGTGAAAAGTCCCGCAGCTGCAGCGCCTGCGGCGAGGTGGAGCATAAAACCGCCTCCGCCAAGGGCCACAAGTGGGACAACGGCGTGGTAACCCAGGAGCCCACGGCAGAGGAGAGCGGTGTTATGACCTACACCTGCTCTGCCTGCGGTAAGACCCGAACCGAAGAGATTCCCTATGTGAAGGAGCTGAAGGTTCCCTCTGTCTCCGTCAGCATCGTCAAGAATGCGTCTGCCGGTACGATCGTTATTACCGGCAAGGTGGACGATTTCGGGAACCTGGAGGATTACTACGAAATCACCTCTCACGGTCTGCTCTACATCTACACCTCCCGGCTGGGTGCCCGGCCTCTGGATGTGAACAGCACCGGACGCACCAGAATCAGCTTTGGTAAATACAAGGATGACGGCTCCTATGTGTACAACATGAAGCCCACCAGCAAATATCTCGGCTATACTTTCCGGGCTTATATCAGCTATATTGATCCGGAAACGGGATATACGGTCTATGTATACTCCGACCCCATCGTTGCCACCTACTACGGCCTGCGCAGCAACTAATTTTCGGAACAGGGTCCCACAATGCGTGGGACCCTTTTAAAATAGGGCTTGATTTATGATATCGATTTGTGTATAATATGAATCTATCGAGGACAGGGGAGGGGTTTTATGCGTATTATAGAGGGATTTTGCGTCCGGGAATTTTTGGATGAGATCATTGCCATTCCAACCGGAGCAGTGTCGGAACAGTTTTTCGGAATTGTCAGTATGAATCCCATCGGTCAGTTCCTGTTTAACCTTTTGTCCCGGGATCAGACGGAGGAAAGCCTGGTGGAGGCGGTCACCGCGGAATATGAGGTGGACGAAGCTACCGCCCGGCAGGATATCCGCTCCTTTTTGGAGGAGCTTCGCAGCCATAAGCTGCTGGTTGAATAATTTTTCCCCTGACGCTTTTGCGTCAGGGGATTTTTCGTAGAAAGAAACAAAAAACAGTCACAGAATGTTCATAAATTTGGGCTGTCTCATAATTGAAAAAACTGGTGTGGATGGTAAAATGAAACTGTGGTTTTTTGGCTGATTTTGCGGAAAATGCGGAAAATCAGCCCCAATATCCCAGAAGGCAAAAACCGGCGCAGCCGGGAAAACAAAAGAAAGGTAGATCTTATGTTAGAAAAAGTTTTCAAACTCAAAGAGAACGGCACCAACGTTAAGACAGAAATCATGGCTGGCCTGACCACGTTCATGACAATGGCTTACATTCTGGCCGTCAATCCCAGCATCCTCAGCGATGCAGGCATGGACTCCAGAGCTGTTCTGCTGGCAACCGCTATCTCCTCCTTTATCGCGACCATTTGCATGGCTATGTTCGCAAATCTTCCCTTTGCGCTCTCCGCCGGTATGGGCCTGAATGCCTATTTGGCATATACGGTCTGCGGTTCCATGGGCTACTCCTGGCAGTTTGCTCTGCTGGCAGTGCTTGTGGAGGGCATCATTTTCGTTGTCCTGTCTCTGACCAATATCCGTGAAGCCATCTTCAACGCAATCCCCTTGACCCTGAAGCGGGGCGTTTCCGTTGGTATCGGCCTGTTCATTGCCTTCATCGGCCTGCAGAACGCCGGCCTCAGCGTGGATTCCTCCACCCTGGTGACCATCACCAGCTTTACTTCCGAGTTCCATACCCATGGCATCAGCGCTCTGCTGGCTGTGGCTGGCCTGCTGATCACCGCCATCCTGCACATCAAGAAGGTCAAGGGCGATATCCTCCTGGGCATCGTGATTACTTGGACCCTGGGCATCATCTGCGAGTTGACCGGCATCTATGTGCCCGATCCTGCCGCCGGTGTCTACAGCGTCATCCCCACCTCCTTCATTTCCGTTGATTTCTCCGCTCTGGGCCAGACCGCCGGTCAGTGCTTCAATGTGGACTTCTCCGCTGTCAAGCCCCTGGAGTTTTTGGTTGTTATTTTCGCGTTCCTGTTCGTTGACATTTTTGACACCCTGGGCACCCTGATCGGTGTTTCCACCAAGGCCAATATGCTGGACGAAGAGGGCAAGCTGCCCGGCATCAAGCCCGCTCTGCTGGCTGACGCTGTCGGCACCACCGTGGGCGCTGCTCTGGGTACTTCCACCATTACCACCTTTGTGGAGTCCGCTTCCGGCGTGTCCGCCGGCGGCCGCACAGGCCTGACCGCCGTTGTCACCGGTCTGCTGTTCCTGCTGTCCACCCTGTTTGCCCCCCTGTTTACCACCATTCCTTCCTTTGCTACCGCTCCCGCGCTGATTATGGTTGGCTTCTTGATGTTCAGCTCTGTTACCGAGATCAACTTCAAGGACGACAACCTGACCGATGCCATCCCCGCTTACCTGACCATTATGGCTATGCCTCTGTTCTACTCTATCTCCGAGGGCATTTGCCTGGGCATCATCTCCTATGTGGTCATCAATCTGGCTACCGGCAAGGCTAAGAAGATCAGCCCCCTGATGTACGTTCTGAGCGTTCTGTTCATCCTGAAGTACATTTTCCTGTAAGCATCATGAAAAAGGCTGTCTTCGGACAGCCTCTTTTTGCAGAAAGAAGCCCCGCACGGATTCAATCCGTGCGGGGCATTGTTATTTAAAGATCGCAGTTGCCAACGGTTCTGGGGAAGGAGAGAACATCACGGATGTTGCTCATACCAGTCAGATACATGACACAGCGCTCGAAGCCCAGGCCGAAGCCGGCGTGACGGGCAGAGCCGTACTTGCGCAGATCCAGATAGAAGCCGTAGTCCTCGGGCTTCATGCCCAGCTCTTCGATACGGGCCTTCAGCAGGTCGTAGTTATCCTCACGCTGGCTGCCGCCGATGATTTCACCGATACCGGGAACCAGGCAGTCCATGGCGGCAACGGTCTTTCCGTCAGGATTCAGCTTCATGTAGAATGCCTTGATATCCTTGGGGTAATCGGTGACAAACACAGGCCGCTTGAAGACCTGCTCGGTCAGGAAACGCTCGTGCTCGGTCTGCAGATCGCTGCCCCAGTGCACGGGATAGTCAAACTCACTGTTGTGCTGCTCCAGAATCTGAATGGCCTCGGTATAGGTCACCCGACCAAAGTCGGAGTTCAGAACATGATTCAGCCGCTCCAGCAGACCATTGTCCACAAACTGGTTGAAGAAGTTCATTTCCTCGGGGGCGTGCTCCAGAACATAGGAGATGATGTATTTGATCATGTCCTCAGCCAGGCGCATATCGTCATCCAGGTCAGCAAAGGCAATCTCAGGCTCAATCATCCAGAATTCCGCGGCATGGCGGGTGGTGTTGGACTTTTCAGCCCGGAAGGTGGGGCCGAAGGTGTAGATGTTGCGGAAGGCCATGGCATAGGTCTCGCC
>CAZDFB010000009.1:0-38816 GCA_964504605.1 uncultured Oscillospiraceae bacterium
CGATGTTTTCCATGCCGCAGATGGTGATGGCATGGTCCTGGGAATCCCGCATGACTTCGAATTCGATCTCCTTGTAACCCTTGACGGACTTCTCAATGAGCACCTGATGGACGGGAGACAGGTCGAAGGCATTCAGGCCCACTTCCACCAGCTCCTCTTCGCTGTAGGCGAAGCCGCCGCCGGTGCCGCCCAGAGTGAAGGCGGGACGCAGCACCACAGGATAGCCAATGCGCTTGGCTGCTTCCTTGGCCTCTTCCAGAGAGTAGGTGATTTCGGAGGGGATGACGGGCTCGCCAATCTGCTGGCACATTTCCTTGAACAGCTCCCGGTCCTCCGCCCGCTGGATGGAGGCACTGGAGGTGCCCAGCAGCTCCACACGGCACTCCTTCAAAATGCCCTTCTGCTCCAGCTGCATAGCCAGGTTCAGGCCGGTTTGACCACCGATGCCGGGGATGATGGCATCGGGCCGCTCATAGCGGATGATTTTGGCGATGTATTCCAGAGTCAAGGGTTCCATGTACACCTTGTCCGCGATGATGGTGTCGGTCATAATGGTGGCGGGGTTAGAGTTGCACAGCACCACCTCGTAGCCCTCTTCCTTCAGGGCCAGGCAGGCCTGGGTGCCGGCGTAGTCAAACTCGGCAGCCTGGCCGATGACAATGGGGCCGGAGCCGATGATGAGAATTTTCTTGATGTCTGTTCTCTTTGCCATATATGTTTCCTCCTGAAAAGTTTGGGAATTTATACATGTATGCCCCTGGCTCTCCCTGAGGGAGAGCTGGCAAAAATCTTTGATTTTTTGACTGAGAGGGGACGAGGGTGGGAATTAGAAATGATATCGTAGGGGCGACCATTGGTCGCCCGGTGTGGCGGAGGCGGGACGTCATGGGCGCCGTCCCCTACGATGGGTTTTATGCCTGATAAACGATTTTTCCACCGTGGATGGTGGCAAGGCATTTGCCGTTGACCGTCCAGCCGGTGAAGGGGGTAGCTTTTCCCTGAGACAGAAAATCCTTTGGGTCGATGGTATAGCACGCATCCAAATCCCACAGGCACCAGTCCTCCTCAAAAGGAATGCCGAACCGCCGCCGGGGTGCCAGGGCCATCCGGTCCACCAGGGTTTCCAGAGGCAGAATGCCGGTTTTCACCAGCCGGGTGTAAAGAACGGGAAAAGCGGTTTCCAGACCCACAATGCCGAAGGCGCTTTTTTCCAGGCCTCTGGCCTTTTCCTCGGCGGAGTGGGGGGCGTGGTCGGTGGCAATCATGTCAATGGTTCCGTCCAGCAGTCCTTCCAGCAGGGCCTGACGGTCCTCCGGGGACCGCAGAGGGGGATTCATTTTGAAGTGCCCATCCTCCTGCAGGTCGTTTTCGTCCATCACCAGATAGTGGGGGCCGGTTTCGCAGGTCACATCCAGCCCTCTGGCCTTGGCCTGCCGGATGAGTTCCACGCTCTCTTTGGTGGAGATATGGCACACATGGTAGCTGCAACCGGTTTCCTCCACCAGCTTCAGATCCCGCTCCACCTGCCTCCACTCGCTTTCCGAGCAGATGCCCCGGTGACCATGGGCCTTGGCGTAGCCGCTCTCATGGATGTAGCCGCCCCGGAGGAGGGTATTGTCCTCACAGTGGGCAACGATCATCTTCCCCAGAGCCTTGGCTTCTTCCATGGCCCGTCGCATTCTCTCGTCGTCCTGCACGCCCTTACCATCGTCGGAAAAGGCGATAACATAGGGGGCCATGGCCTTCAAATCCGCCAGCTGCTCTCCCCTCTCTCCTACGGTGATGGCACCATAGGGGTAGACGGAAACGGAAGCATCTTTTTCAATGGCCTCCAGCTGGGGCTTCAAATTTTCCAGACTGTCCGGCACCGGGTTCAGATTGGGCATGGTACACACTGCTGTGTAGCCTCCCCGGGCCGCGGCAAGGGATCCACTGGCGATGGTTTCCTTGTACGAAAAACCCGGCTCTCGGAAATGCACATGCACATCACAAAAGCCGGGGAAAACGGTGAAATTATGAGAATTGAAAACAGAAAGCTCGTGGGTCAGAAGGCTGGAAACACGGGGGCCAATGACAGCATCCATAGAGCCGGAGATGATCTTAGCCTTGACGCATTCAGACATAATTTGCTCCTTTCTGCCGAAAAAATGTCCTGCCTGTAGGGCAAGACGAACTTGACGGGTCTAACGAATCCCAAAATCCGTTTGCCACACGTATCCTGAAGATTATAGCATGGGCCATATTCTTTGTCAATCTGCCAAATAGCACAAAAAAGCGACAGCCGCAAAGTAAAAATTTTGCGGCTGCCGCGTGGGTCAGATTCGCTTCCAGGTGCGGGGTGCAAACAGAATGAGGATGGGAAAAATCTCAAGCCGGCCTGCCAGCATACCAATGCTGAGCACCAGGGTGCTCAGGTCACTGTAAATAGAGAAATTGCAGGTGGGGCCAACCCGCTCCAATCCGGGTCCGATGTTGTTGAAGGTGCACAGCGCTGCGGTAAAATTGGTTCCAACCGAAAATCCGTCCAGAGAAATAATGACGAAAATCAGGAAAATAATCAGAATATAGGCGACGAAATAGGTATTCGTGTTGTCCACAATCTTTTCATCCACCACCGAGTCATTGTTTCGGATGACCTGTACCTTCCGGGGATTGAGCATCTGGCTGATATTCCGCTTCAGTCCCTTCAGCAGGAGCAGCAGCCGGGCCACCTTCAGGCCGCCGCCGGTGGAGCCTGCGCAGGCACCCACCACCATCAGGCACATCAGGATAGCCTTGGAAAAGCTGGGCCAAAGGTCAAAATCCGTTGTGGAATAGCCGGTGGAGGAAATGATGCTGCCCACCTGGAACGCCGCATGGCGGACCGTTTCCTCCAGGCTTCCGTAAAGCCCCCGGGTATTCAGGCTGATGAGCAGAATGCTGCCCAGAATGATGCCAAAATACAGCCGCAGCTCCTCGTCACACAGAACAGGCCGGATTTGCCGCAGGAGAATCAGATAATAGCAGCTGAAATTCACACCGAACAGAATCATAAACACGGTGGTCACATTCTGCAGATAGGGGCTGTAGGAGCCCATGGAATCATTTTTTATGCCGAAGCCGCCGGTTCCCGCCGTGCCCAGAGCGGTGCACACCGCCTCAAACAGGGGCATATCCCCCACCAGCAGGAAAATGACATTGATAACGGTCAGCACCACATAAATCACGTACAGAATGGTAGCCGTTGTCCGCATTTTGGGCACCAGCTTTCCCACATCCGGGCCGGGGCTCTCCGCCCGGAGCAGATGCATGGTAAAGCCCTGTCCCTTCTCACCGGTGAAAGCCAGCAGAAACACCAGCACGCCCATGCCGCCCAGCCAGTGGCTGAAGGAGCGCCAATACATAATTCCGTGGGACAATGCCTCCACATCCCCGAGGATGGAGGCACCGGTGGTAGTGAAGCCGGAGACGATTTCAAAAAAAGCATCCACATATTTGGGAATCTCCCGGGAAATATAGAAAGGCAGGCAGCCCACCAGGCTCATCACAATCCAGCACACGCCCACGCATACCAGTCCCTCCCTGGCGTAGAAGGCACTGGGTGCCCCCCGGCAGATCAGGAAAAGCACGGTAGTGACAGCCAGAATAATCAGAATCGTCCAGCCGAAGGCGGCAGCGGCATTGGTTTCCCCGTAGCCCAGGCTGATCAGCAGGGCCGGAATCATAAACAGTCCCTCCATGGACAATATCTGGGCGATAAACCGCCCCATCATCTTATAGTTCATAGGGGCCTCCCGCTTACGAGAAAATATCGTTCAGCTGCCGGACGGAGCCCCGGGCGCTGGTGACCACCACCACGGTATCCCCCTGATGGAACATGGAATCGCCGTTGGGTATCTCCGTTTTGGAGCCATGGGTGATGCTGGCAACCAGCACATTGGCCTTGGGCTTCAGGTTCTTCAGGGGCACACCGCAGTTGGCGGTGTTGCTGTCCACCAGGAACTCCATTGCCTCAACCTGTCCATCCGCAATGGCATGAACCGATACGGCAGCACCGGTCTGATTCTGCATTGCCCGGACATAGCGGAGAATGTTGCTTACCACCAGGTCCTTGGGGCAAACGACGCTGCCCAGATTCAGGCTGTCAATAATGCAGTGGCTGGCGGTATGTCCCAGCTTTGTGATAACCTGGGGCACGCCGACGGAGCTTGCGTAGAGGGAGATGATCATATTCAGCTCCTCCAGTCCCGTCAGCGTAACGACGGCATCAAATTTTGCCAGTCCCTCGCTCTCCAGCAGGTCGGTATCGCCTGCGTTGCCCTGAATGACCGTTGCCTCCGGCAGGGACGCACAGGTATCCAGGCAGCGCTGGGGGTCATTCTCCACAATGGTGACGGCAATTCCGCTTTTCAGCAGCGCCGCCGCCAGATAATGGCTCACCCGACCGGCACCGCAGAGCATAACGCTCCGAACCCGGCGGGTAATGATTCCCAGATTTTTCAGAAGGACCGTCAGCTCCTTGGAGGGCGCGGTAACAAAGATCCGGTCTCCCTCCTGGAAGGTGAAATCGCCGCTGTTGGGAACCATGGTGGTGCTGCCCCGCTGAACCGCGCAGACCAGAATGCGGCACTTGATGATTCCGGGCATATCACTCAGCCGGACATTGCGCAGCTTGCTGTTCTTATCAATGCGCAGCTCCACGATTTCCGTTCTGCCCCGGGCGAACACATCCCGGCGCAGGAAGCCCGGGTATTTCAGCAGACGCTCGATTTCCGTAGCCGCCTGTTTTTCCGGGTTGATAGCCATGGACAGGCCGAAAACATCCCGCATATTATAAATCTGCTCGGTATATTCCGGATTCCGGATTCGGGCAATGGTGTGCAGCTTGGGATTCAAGCCGTGGGCCGTGGTGCAGCACAGCAGATTCACCTCATCGGCATTGGTGGCGGCGATCAGCAGATCCGCCTCCATAACGCCGGCCTGCCGGAGCACCTCCATGCTGGCGCAGTTGCCCTGAACGGCGATCACATCATAGCGCTCCATACTGGCCCGGAGTACCTGGGCATTTGAGTCAATGACGGTCACATTATAGCCTTCGGAAGAAAGCTGGCGGGTCAGCGTGGAGCCAACCTTTCCGTCACCTGCGATGATAATATTCATATATTTCCCTCCATTATGTTTACGTGTGGTCATAAATCAGGATTACCGTACATTATAGCAATCTCTGCCGGAAATGACAATACTCTTTTGGCAAAGACACAAAAAAGGATATTCTCCGGGGCATTTTCGGCGTTTTGCTTAAAGATGCGGAAGTTTTATCCAGCGAGTTTTTCAGAAAAAAAACATTGAAAAATAGGGAGAATTGCTGTATAACTATTATGTTAAAAATTGATTCTGCCCGGTTGGTCTCCAGCCGGAGAAATGAGGTTAACATTATGGAAAGAAAAGTCGGCACTGTTTCCCGTGGCATTCGCTGCCCCATCATCCGTGAAGGTGATGATCTGGCGCAGATCGTTGTCCAGAGTGTTATTGAGGCCGCTGAGAGCGAAGGCTTTGCCCTCCGTGACCGGGACGTTGTTGCTGTTACCGAGTCCGTGGTTGCCCGGGCTCAGGGCAACTATGCTTCCGTAGACGCAATTGCCAAGGACGTGAAGGCCAAGCTGGGCGGCGACACCGTTGGCGTGATTTTCCCCATTCTGTCCCGCAACCGTTTTGCTATCTGCCTGCGTGGCATTGCCCGGGGTGCCCGGAAGATCGTCCTCATGCTCAGCTATCCCTCCGACGAGGTGGGCAACGAGCTGGTGTCCCTGGACAAGCTGGACGAGGCCAAGATCAATCCCTACTCCGATGTGCTGACTTTGGAACGCTACCGTGCCCTGTTCGGAGAGAACCTGCACCCGTTCACCCTGGTGGACTATGTTCAGTATTACTCCGATCTGGTCCGGGATGAGGGCGCTGAGGTGGAGGTCATCTTCGCCAACGACCCCCGGGTTATCCTGAATTATACCAAGAATGTGCTGACCTGCGATGTTCACACCCGGGCCCGCACCAAGCGGCTGCTGTGGGGTGCCGGTGCCGAGAAGGTCTGCGGACTGGACGATCTGCTCAACGCTCCTGTGGATGGCAGCGGCTGCAACGAAAAGTACGGTCTGCTGGGCTCCAACAAGTCCACCGAGGACAAAGTGAAGCTCTTCCCCAGAGAATGCGCCGGTCTGGTCAGGGACATTCAGGCCAAGCTGTTGGAAAGAACCGGCAAGCACATGGAAGTGATGGTTTACGGTGACGGCGCTTTCAAGGATCCGGTTGGCAAGATCTGGGAGCTGGCAGACCCGGTGGTTTCTCCCGCCTACACCTCCGGCCTGGAGGGCACGCCCAATGAGCTGAAACTGAAATACCTGGCTGACAATGATTTTGCTTCTCTCTCCGGTGCCGCGCTGAAGGACGCGATTGAGGGCGCAATCCGCAAGAAGGACGGCAACCTGATGGGCAACATGGCCTCCCAGGGCACCACGCCCCGCCGCCTGACGGACCTGATTGGTTCCCTGTGCGACCTGACCTCCGGCTCCGGTGACAAGGGAACCCCCATCATTCTGGTTCAGGGCTATTTCGACAACTATACCAACTGATAACCAATCAGGGCGGCACAAAAATGTGCCGCCCTGAAATATTTATGGCCCCGGCTTCCGCAGAAGGAAGCCGGGGCATTTTCATCAGCTCAGCAGGCACGCATCAGGCGGATGTAGAACTCCACCGCCCGGTACACAGTATCCAGACGGATCCGCTCGTTATTTCCATGGATAGTTGCCCGCTCCTGGGCCGTCAGGTCCATGGCAGAGAACCGGTAAACGTGGTTGGAAATCTCACCGTAGTGCCGGGAATCCGAGCACTGCACCATCAAATAAGGGGAGACGATGCAGCCCTTCCAGGTGGATGCCACCGCGGAGGCTACCTTGTCCCAGGCGGGGCAGTTCGTCTCGGAAACCGGGCTGGGCTCAAAGGATTCCAGAGCAGTGATTTCCACAGCGTCGTTGTTCACCGTCCGGCGCAGATACCGGAGGGCGGAATCCACGCTGTCCCTGGGATTCAGGCGCATATTGGCAACCATTCTGGCCTCCGGCGGAATCACATTCCGGGCCGAGCTGCCTTCCATCTGGGTAAACGCCACCGTGGTGCGGACCAGCGCGTTCATCTCACCGCCGGAGGTTCTGCCCAGCAGGTCAATAATCCAGCCAAAGCACCACATATTGGCAAAAATCATCCGGTACAGGAAGGTGGAGTATCTGCCCAGAGTATCAAACATCTGGGCGGCAGGGCCCTCAATATGGGCCTTGAAGGGATGATCCTCCACCCGCTTGCAGGCAGCCGCCAGAACGCCTACCGGCGTATGGGGCTTGGGCGCCGAGGCATGACCGCCTGCGGAAACGGTACGGAAGCTGGCATTCATCATACCCTTTTCCGCAATGCCGATCAGACCGCAGGGTGCCTTGACTCCGGGGAACACATTTTCCACCACCGCGCCGCCTTCATCCACAACCATGGCAGGGGTAATGCCATGCTCCCGGAAATAGCGGACAATATTGGGCGCGCCCTGTCCGTTGACCTCCTCTCCGCCGGAGAAGGCGAAATAGATGTCCTGCTCCGGCTGGAAGCCCTTCCCTATCAGGTAATTGGCTGCCGAAAAAACGGCATTGAAGGTCACCTTGGTATCCAGCGTGCCCCGGCCCCACATAACACCGTCCTCAATCACTGCGGCAAAGGGCGGCTTCTCCCAGTTTTCCTCATTGACGGGAACCACATCATAGTGGGCCATCAGCACCACGGGAGCATCATCCTTTTTTCCGGGCCAGCGCAGCAGCAGCGCCCGGGCGGGCAGCTGGTTCAGGGAGCACACATCAAACACCCGGGGATACAGGGTCGGCAGCAGGCCAATCAGCTTCCGGAACTCCTCCTCGTCCTCCAGCGTCCGGTCATTATACGACACGGTCTTGCAGCGCACCAGCTGAGCCAGAGCATCCACAGCGGCATTCTTATCAAAGTCCACAGGATCATCGCTGATTACAGGCTGTTCCTTAGGTGTAAACCGGGCTGTCCGGATAAGGACCACAGCAAAAAACAAAATCACAATACCAAGAATGATGTATCCGATCATTTACAGGACTCCCTTCTTATACAGGATCCGGCCCACGGCAATGGTAAACAGCGCCGATACTGGCACCATGATTCCCACCGTTCCGGAATTGAGGCCGGGAATAAAAATAAAGAGCACCAGCATCAGCAGCACAGGGGCCACTGCCAGCTTCCAGTTTTTGCTGACAAAGGCCACACCCAGGCCGCCAAACAGGGCCGGTAGAATCTGCTCAAAGGTGGGGGTCAGAATCTGCGCCTCCAGAATGGGGGTCAGGGGCACGATGCAGATCACGCCCAGGGTAATAATCAGGGTAGTCACAATGGAGGATGTGGCAATGGCGATGGTGGAAATCACCTCACCCTCCTCGGAATTGGCGCTGACGCCATTTTGCTCCATTGCATTCAGTGCGCAGGGTAGCTTCAGGTTGGAAATGTTGCCTGTAACAAATCCCAGATAGGAGCCGCCGGCTCCCAGCATGGGAACGAAGGTAAACACCTCGATGGTTCCCACCGCCCAGTACATGGGTGCGGTTGCCAGCAGGCCCATACCAAGAGCCGCCCAGTCCGGCACCACATGGAAAAGCAGCGCAACGATAATTGGGAAGGAAATCAGCAAAAGGGCAACGGTAACATTCCAGATCCGTCCGTCCCGGTGAACGGAATCCATATAGCTCAGGTTCTTTTTCATGGTTTTTCCCTCCTTTATCCCAGCCAGGCAGTAATGGGAATGGCAGAGGCCATGCCCAGGACCAGGGAAATCGGCAATGCGTAATCATTGAGCCACTTAAGCCGGGGTCTGCGCATCAAAAGTCCGCAGGCCACCATGACCAGGGCGGACACCGCCATAACGCACACGGGAATCAATCCGGATGTGGCGCTGTAGCCCTCCACCGGATTCCACAGCCGGGAGAAATCGCAGAAAACATAGCCCAGGAAAGCGGCGATCATGCCGATGAACAGCGCGTTGGAAAACACATCCGCCCAGGCCGCGTCCCGCTTGCTCAGCGAGGTCATTCCGCCCTGGAGCTTTTTGCCGATAATCGGCACCAGCAGGGTTCCCACCAGAATCGAGATGGTCATAACCAGAAGCACATTTACAAATTGCTGGGCGCTCAGCGTTTCCGCGGAGCCCAGGCTCTGGCCCATTGCCTCCAGTGCGTTGCTTGCCGCCACCGTTTCATAGCTCATGGAGCCAACCACGGAAAGCCGGAGCCAGGGAAGCGCCAGTCCCAGCTTTTTACTCAGCGTCAGCACGCTGATTACGATTGCCACAGCGGGCGCAATGGTGAAAATAGCCGCGGTTTTGATTGTCTTCCGGATTTTGGACTGGTCCATACCCAGCTCCCTGCTCCGGCGCAGGGCCTTGACCAGAAAAAACACCGACTGGGCCAAAACCACAGCGATAATAATTCCCGCAAGGATAAACAAAATGGGGTGACTTACATGAAATTCCAAGGAAAACACCTCCAAAACAAGATATTTTTATAATACCACAGGGCCATGGGAAGCGCAAGGCTTTTTCCGCCCAATCGAAAGGAAAAAGGTCCCGTCAGATTACTGACGGGACCTTTTTTCTCAGGTTTTCCGGCTTATGCTCTTCTCTTGCGGTCAACCAGAAGGGCTGCTGCCGCAACGGTACACATCATCATGATGGCAAAGGCATAAACAATGGCATTGTCACCGGTTTGGGGAGAGTCGGGCTTTGCCGGAGCGGTGGTTTCGGGCACTTCCTCAACCCACACAGCGTTCCAGGTGCTGTCGCCCGCCACAGCATATTCGGTCTTCTCCGTAACCTTGTTGCCGTCGGCATCTGCCCAGCCATTGAATCGATAGCCCTTTCTTGTGGGTGTAGGCAGCTCACCGACCGCCTCACCGAAGGTGACTTCCTTGGTCTGGGTCTTTCCGTTGCCCTCGTCCAGGGTCAGGGTATAGGTGTTGGCACGCCACTGAGCAACCAGAGTTGCATCCTCTGTCAGGGTATACACGGTGTCCTTCGTGACGTAGTCCGGCTCAGCATCGCTGACCGCAACCTGTCCCATGACCCAGCCCAGGAAGGTATAGCCCTCTCTTGTGGGCACGGGCAGCTCACCGATGGGTGCGCCATAGGTAACGGTGATGGCAGTCGGATCCACACTGCCGCCATTGGGGTCCAGCGTCAGCGTTGCGGAAACACCGGTGAAGGTTACATACACATTGGTCCAGCCGTTGACGGTACGCTTGTCATCGTACTTGTGACCGTACCAATCCCAGTTATACCACTTATCCAGAGTATAGCCGGTTCTTTCGTCCACGGTTACGTTGGCATTCAGCCACTCCAGCAGATTAGCGCCCATGGGGGCGGTACCGGTGTAGATGGTTTCGGCATTGGTCTTGTCGCCATTGACCACGGCTTTCACAACCACCTGCTGGTAATCCTGCACCATGCAGATGATGTTCGTCCAGCCGTTTACGTAGAGCTCGTCCAGACCGGTCACGGTATCGCCGGACTTGTACTGGTTCCAGCGGCCATCGTTGTACCAGCCGTAGAAGCTGAAGCCGCCCTTGTTGGAATAGTAGTCGTTGATATCCAGCTTGGTGAGATCCAGCGTATCGCCCTTGGCGGCATTGCCCAAGGACACGACCTTGTAGGGCTTGGTGGTATCGCCGTTGCGGTAGATGACCGCCTGAACGGGATGGACAACCTGATCCACATAGGCCTCACCCACAACGCCCCAGGTATTGCCGGTGGTATCCAGCACCCAGTCGTAATTTGTGTTGGAGCTGTGGCGTCCGCCATACAGGGTACCCTGGAGGTTGCCATTGTAGCGCAGGGTAAAGGTAACAGTCTTGGCGGTCTTGTCCCAGTTGTAGGTGTAGAAATGGCTGGGGTCGCAATGGGCAACCCAGTTGGTCTGGTACAGGTCGCCGTCCGCCAGGGTCACGGTGACATCCACGAAGAAGCCTTCCTCACGGCTGCCGTAGACCTCACCGATGGTGTAGCCTTCCTCGGGGATGGAGGTGGTGTAGACCTCGCCAACGCCATCGTTGGATGCGGCAGTCTCGCCGTAGACCTCATCGCCGTCCACATCACCCTTGACCTTGATCTGGTAGGCATCCAGCTGGTAATAGCCGGGAGCCACGGGGGCGGTGCGGCAGGAGGTGTGCAGTTCAATGGGCTCAACGGGAACCCACTTCTGGGCGGTCACATTCCACTTCAATGTCGCGTATACGCTGGTATGGTCTTCCAGCATGGTGTGGGTCACACCATGGTTGGCATCCTCCAGAGCGCTGATGTAAGTGACGTACAGGGAGCCAATCTTCACTTCCACGGTCCAGGCGTTCAGCGCATCGTTCCAGGTTTTGCCGCCCATGGACGAGCAGGCAGTGGGATACCACTTGCGAGTAACGCTGCCGTGGCGATCATAATCACTGTCGCAGATCACGGTGACAAAATCATCGATCACGTTGGACTGGTTGGGATCCAGGGGGAAACGGGGAACCAGGTAGGCCTCGCCCACCTTGCCGGAGTGCTTGCCGTTGGTAGAAAGCACCCAGTCGTAATTGGTGTTGGAGGCGTGGCGGTTGCCATAGAGGGTACCGGTCAGGTCACCGTTGTACTTCAGGGTGAAGGTGATGCTCGTGCCGGTTTTGCTGAAGTTATAGGTGTAGTCGGCCAGGGTCTTATCGGGGGCACGCTTCGACAGCCAGGTGGCCTGGTAATCGTCGTCCTCAGCGAAGGCAATGGTCACATCCACGGTGAAGCCGTCCTGACGATTGCCCTGAACCTCGCCCACGGTGATAGTGGACTCCTTCAGGCTGATGGCGTACATCAGGTTCTCGAAGTTCACAGGTCCGAACACCTGGATCTGATAACCGGACAGCTGCTTGAATACGGGAGCACTGGGTTTGGTCTGGCACAGGGCGTGAACCTCAAGAGGCTTGCCGTCCAGGGTGACCCACAGGGACTGGGTCTTATCCCACTTCAGGGTAGTAACAATAGAGTTGTCACCCACCAGATCGTGGCGGATATTGTTGTTTGCCTTTTCCAGCTTCATCACATACTGGATCGTCAGGCTCTGGAGCCGGACACCGATGGTCCAGGCACCCAGCGTCTCATCCCACTGAGGCACGGAGGTGGTGGGATAGACCTGGCAGTTCACGGAGCTCCAGTCACTGTGGACACTGACGTGACCCGGGTCGGAATCGCAGATGGTGGTGACCAGATTGGGCATCACGTTGCTGCCATCCCGGACGGGAGCATCGGGGGTAGGCTCCATAGCGGCCTTCAGGGCAATGCGTACCTTCTGGGTGGTATACTTGGTGTAGGTGGTGAACTCCACAACATTCTCCGCACTGAAGCGGTTGCCCTCATCATCCACGAACCAGCCTTTGATGGCAGGAATGCCCATGCTGGCCGCGTTGGGCAGCGTCATGTAGGAGGTAGAGGATAGACCGGTATTGGCTCTCCAGATGATGTCATCACCGTCGGTTGTGGCGGTGTTGCCATAGATGGCACCGCCGGTGACATTGAGAATCTGGCTGTAGCCGGAGAAGGCGAACACGCCGCCGCCGGAAGCCGCACTGTTGCCAGTGACGGTGCCGGCGGTCATGGTCAGATTCCGCACATGGAAAGCACCGCCGTTGCCGGTGGCGGTATTGCCGGTGAAGACACCGCCGTTAATGGTCACGGGGCTGCTTGTCTGGCCGGAGGACCAGACGGCACCGCCGTTCTTGGCCCGGTTGCCCGTCCAGGTACCGCCATTGATGATCACATAGCAGGTGTTGCTGCTGTCAACATTGATGGCGCCGCCGTTGCCGGTGGTGTTACCGCCGGTGACCTTACCGGTGCCCACGCTGTCGTTGAAGATCACCGTCAGATTGTAGTTATAGCTGGTATACCGGGAGACGGTGAACACGGAGCCGCTGCCGGTACCGGTGACGGTATGGCCATTCAGGTCGATGGTCAGCGTGTAATGGTAAAGGTTCTTGCTGTTGGGAGAATAGGAGATCTTGACACACTCGGTGGTATCGGCCACCAGGGTGACGGTCTGGCTGATGTTCTTATCATGCTCCGTCAGAGTCTTGGAGTAGGTGTCGGCAGTGGTAACCGCCTCCTGCAATGTGGCGAAGTATTCGCCGGTGCTTTCCAGTCTTGCCACCGCTGCCACGGATTTGGTCTCACCGCAGACGGAGCAGGTGTAGATCCAGGAGCAGGTCTTGTCGTCGAAGACACCGTCGTCCCAAGTGTGCTCACACACCGTCCAGGTGGCGGTGTAGGTCACGTCATCGGTGACGGTATCGCTGAGGCTGGGCGTCCAGCCGGCGAAGACATAGCCCTTGCGGGCAAGGCTGCCCTGGAAGGCGGGGGTGGCGCTGTTGGGCTCCACGGTGTATGTCTCGTCCTCGAAGACCACCGCATCCTCCACACCATCGGTGTAGGTCACGGTGAAGCTGGTGGGATGAGAGCCGAGCACATAGGAATCCGTGGCGGTGGTGCTGACAACCACATCGAACTTGGGATGCTCGTAGACCTTGCCTTCGCTGTTTTTGAAACCGTAAACAGCCACGATGCCCCGGGCAATGGCCTTGGTAGCGGTGGAGGAAACGCCGGTGGCGCTGACCTGCTTGGCAACCAGAGTACCATAGAAGTTCTCGGCGTTGCTGCCGGTGCCGCCTGCGGCTACATAAACATTCACGGAGCCGGTGAAGCCGTCCAGAATCTCAAAATAGTTGCCGGTGCTGCCCTTCAGGTAGATGTCATCGCCAATGACCGCACTGCCACCCACGGTGAGCAGGGGCTTGCCGCCGATCAGGCGATCCAGGTAAATGCCGTTGCCATAGAAGCTGGAGGGGTCACCGGAACCGGAAACATTGCCAGTGATGGTTCCGCCCAGAATATAGAACTTGCCGCCGTAGGTATTGCCGGTGGTGCTGGTGTAGGCGCACAAAGCGCCATTATATTTGGCGGTATTGCCGGTGATGATGCCGCCATACATGGTGACCGTGGCGTTTTCCACATTGCCGGTCTTATTATAAATGTAGATGGCACTGCCGCCGCGATTGTTGGCGGAGTTGCCGCTGGAAGAGCAGCCGGAAATGGTGCAGTTGTTGATGACTACCGCAGCAGCCACCTTAGCGCCCTTATTCTCCAGACCGATAGCGCCACCCAGATAGCAGCCGCAGCCGGTAATGGAGCCGCCGTTCATCGTAAAAGAAGCGGGAACCGTGCTTCCGGAAGTGGCAATGACACGAACGCCGCCGCCCAGGGTACCACCGTTGGAGGACCCGGGCTTGTTGGAGCCGGTGTTGGCGCAGTTTTCAATGGAGCCGCCGTTCATGATGAACGTACCGTCAGTAACGGTAACACCACCAGCCACGCCGGACTTGCCGGTCTTATTGTCCTTAATGGTAACGCCAGCGTTCATGACGAAGGTGCCGCTCTTCATAACGTCCACCATGGTGCCGTACTTGGTGCTGCCCACCAGAGTCACGGGGCCTTCCAGCGTCAGGGTTGCATTGGCATACACATCGAACACGTCGTTGGTGCCGGTTCTGGTCAGGGTGACCGCCGTGTCGGCGGTGATTACCACCGTGTTCTTCACGGAGATGGCAGTGCCCACATCCAGGTTTTTCAGAATTACAACAGTGTCATCGCTGCCGGCGTCCACAGCCTCCTGCAAAGTGGCGTAGTATTCGCCGGTGCTCTTGACCATAGCCACATACTCCCCGGACTTGGTCTCGCCGCAGATCTCGCAGACGAAATCCACCAGACCGGTCTCCGCATTGTAAGTGCCCTTCCAGTCGTGCTCGCAGACCTTCCAGGTAGCGGTGTAGGTCACGTCGGCGGTGACGGCCTCAGCCAGTTCAGGCGTCCAACCGTCGAAGGCGAAGCCGGCGCGCTTGATGGTGCCCTCAAAGGCGGGGGTAGCTGCATTCTCCCGGACGGTGTAGCTCTGATCCTCGAAGACCACCTCGTCCTCCACGCCGTCGGTATAGGTAACGGTGTAGGTGGTGGTGGAGGCGGGAGCCACATACTTAAGACCCACGGCAAACTTGCCGGTAGCGCCGCCGGTGGTGTAGGGAACCGGGCTCTCGGCGCTGTAGCGGGCAGTCTGACCGGACGTCTGGTTCAAACCGTTCCAGCCGTCCACATACCAGTCCTCTTTGCCGATAGTCAGGGTGTGTGAGCTGGAGGCATTCTTGGCGATCATCAGATCGTCACCGGCATTGGCAGCCGTATTGCCATAGACGGTGTTGGCAGCGATGTTCACAGTGGTGCCGGTGCCGGTGATCTGGGTGGCAATGCCGCCGCCCCGGCCGGTATAGGAGCCGGTACCACCGTTAGCCACGTTGCCGGTGATGATGGTGCCGTTGACATTGATATTGTAGCCGCAGACACCGCCGCCCAGGCCGGTGTTGGCGCTGGAGGTGCCGGTAACGGAGTTGCCGGTAATGGTGCCGCCGTTCAGGTTCACAAGGGCGGTGTTGGTGTTGCAGAGAATACCGCCGCCCTTCTCGGAACCATGGTTATTGGTGATGGTGCCGCCGTTGAAATTCAGGACGGAGGCGCCGCCAATAAAGTAAATGCCCCGATTGCCGCCGGAGATGGTTCCGCCGCCGGCAGTGTCCTGAATGGTCAGGGTGCCGGGGGTATTGTTGCCGAAGTTGATGTTCAGCACACTGCCGGTACCGTTGCCCCGGATGGCGTGACCATTCAGATCAATAATCAGATGGACGGTAATACCGTTGGTAGGGTACTGAATGTTCTGGGCGGCACTGGTGGTGTCCCCCAGCAGGGTGACCGTATAAACACCCTGGTAAGTATAGTTGCCCTTGCCAAATACATTGTTAAAGGCATCCTGCAAAGAGGCGTAATAGGTCACAACGCCATCCTGGTTCTCAACCTTGACAACGTCGGTTTCCGCAGCGGTGATCTCCACGTCCTCCTGGGAGGCGGTGCGTTCACCGGCTTCTGCCTCGGGAAGGGCAGGCTCTTCCTCAGGCACTTCGGAAGGCTCTTCGCCGGGTGCTTCCTCTGTGGTTTCTTCCTCAGAAGGCTCCACAACTTCATCAGTTGCTTCTGTGTACGCCTGCGCATCCTCCGTTACCACGGATTCCGTCCCGGATTCTTCGCCGATGGCGAAAACCTGTACAGGAACCGCGGAGACGAGCATTGCAAGACACAGGAGCAGCGAAAGCCATTTTCTGCTCTTTTGCATAGTCTTCACTCTCCAATTCGCTGATATTCTACGATGCAGGTTCATTTGACCTCGCACTGCGCACATTCTAGCAGATTGAAAAAAGAAAATCAATAGCTGTTACAAAGAATGACAATTTTTCTGTAATTTTTTTCCAGAAATAATTTTCTACTTTTCCCCATTCTTTTTCTTGATCTTGGTGTTGCTTTTTATGTAATTCCATGGTAATATGAGCTTGAAAAGAGCTATTTTTACCGTTTTTGATTGCATTTCCTGAATCTTTTATTCAGAATTGGCTTTTTTCGATTTCTTGTTTATCATTTTCAACATATTATCACTACAGGAGGTCAATTATGCAGTATTTAGGCGTTCATTTTGACATGAAGCATATCCCCGAGCTGGATCCCGGCTTTATCCCCTTCGGTGTCTGGGCCGAGAGCTACCTGAAGGAGGCCCATCAGCCCCTTGCCATTGCTGTTGAGCGGCAGGGCGGTCAGATTTCCGTCCGTCACACCTTCATCCACGGCACCCCCGACATGGCCCAGGCGGACTACCGCTATGTGGAGCGGATGGTGAAGTTCCTGCTGTGGTCCATCGGCGGCTTCCGGGTGTACATCTGCGGCTGCTCCGAAATCGCCAGAAAGCTCCAGGGCGCCTATACCCTCTCCGGCGAGCGGGCCTTCGACTTTGACTTCTTCCATAAGCTCTACGAGCAGGACCTGGAGATCATCGACCTGGCCTACGGCGACTGCCCCGCTGAAAACGAGCAGGCTCAGCCCATGGGCGGTCACCTGGACGGCTGCCGCATCGGCTTCGATGCCGGCGGATCTGACCGGAAGGTATCCGCGGTCATCGACGGCGAATGTGTCTTCTCCGAAGAAGTCGTCTGGTTCCCCAAGCTGAACCCCGACCCCACCTATCAGTACAACGAAATTCTGGCAGCCTTCCGCACCGCTGCCTCCAAGATGCCCCGGGTGGACGCCATCGGCGTTTCCTCCGCCGGTGTCTTCATCGGCAACGCGCCCATGATCTCCAGCATCTTCTATCAGGTTCCCCGGGACCGCTGGGACGAGGTCAAGACCGTCTTCGACCGGGCCGGTGCTGAAATCGGTGACGTTCCCGTGGTCGTTGCCAACGACGGTGACGTTTCCGCTCTGGCTGGCGCCATGGGTCTGGGAACCGGCTCCATTATGGGCATTGCCATGGGCACCAGTGAGGCCGTCGGCTATGTGGACGCAGACAAGAATGTGAAGGGCTGGATCAGCGAGCTGGCCTTCGCCCCCGTGGACCTGAGTGAGGAAGCCATGCAGGATGAGTGGTCCGGCGACTTCGGTGTCGGCTGCAAGTATTTCTCCCAGGATGCGGTCATCAAGCTGGCCCCCCGGGCCGGCATCGAGCTGGATGAATCCCTCTCCCCCGCCGAAAAGCTGAAGGTCGTCCAGGCTCTGATGGCTCAGGACGATCCCCGGGCTGCCAAGGTTTACCGGGATATCGGCATCTACCTGGGCTACACCGTGGTCCAGTATTCCAAGTTCTACGATATCCGCCACATGATGTGCATGGGCCGTGTCATGTCCGGCAAGGGCGGTGACATCATTCTGGACACCTGCAACGCACTGCTGCGGGAGGAATATCCGGAGCTGGCTGCCTACTGCGAGGTCATGCTGCCCGATGAAAATACCCGCCGGGTCGGTCAGTCTGTAGCTGCTGCCACCCTCCCTGCCCTGCGCGGCTGATTTCCGTCTGTTCTGGAAGGAGATTTACTATGTTCTATAAAAACGCCCGGATCTACGGTTCCGATTTTCAGTTTCATCAGGGTACCTTCGAGGTAGTGGACGGTCGGTTTGGTGCCGTCCTCCCCGACAGCGTTCCCGAGGATGCCATCGACCTGCACGGTGCCACGGTCATTCCCGGCCTGGTGGAGGTTCACAGCCACGGCGGTGCCGGTGCTGACTTCTCCGACGGTGATTACGAGGGTCTCAAGGCCATGGCTGCCTATTTTGCCCACTGTGGTGTCACCTCCTTTGCCCCCGCCTCCATGACCCTGCCCTACGATGTGCTGGCTAAGGCCTTCGCCACAGCCCGGCAGCTGCGGGAGGAAATGCCCGCCGGATGCGCCGTTCTGCGGGGCATTCACATGGAGGGTCCCTACTTCTCCTATAAAAAGCGGGGCGCTCAGAATCCCGACTACCTGAAGGACCCGGATTTCCCCGGCTTCCGGGCTCTGTATGAAGGTTGCGGCGGTCTGGTCCGGATTGTGGACGTTGCCCCCGAGCTTCCCGGCGCGGCTGAATTCGCCGCCCAGGCCAGCAAGCTGTGCACCGTCTCCGCTGCCCATACCGACTCCGACTACGATCACGCCAAGGCCCTCTTTGACGCAGGTGCCACCCATGTGACTCACCTGTACAACGCCATGCCCGGCATCAACCATCGCCACCCCGGCGTGATTCCCGCCGCGGTGGAAAACCCCGCCGTCCGGGCTGAGATCATCTGCGACGGCTATCACATCCACCCCGCAGCTGTCCGGCTGGCTTTCTCCATGTTCGGCGGCGAGCGGATGGTTCTGATTTCCGATTCCGGTCGCTGCGCCGGTCAGAGCGAGGGCACCAAGTTTGAGCTTGGCGGTCAGGATGCCTGGCTCCGGGGCGGTGTCGCCCGGCTGGCTGACGGTACCATCGCCTGCTCCGCCACCAATCTGTGGACCTGCCTTGGCAACGTGGTTTCCTGGGGCATTCCCGAAGCGGACGCGGTCCGCGCCGCCACCTACAATCCCGCCTGCGCCATCGGCGCGGAGCAGGAGGTCGGCTCTATCGAAGCCGGCAAGGCTGCCGATTTCATCATCTGCTCCCCGGATTACACGGAAAAGCGTGTATTCCTCGGCGGTGTGGAGATTTAACGGTTACTATTTGGGCAGACCATTCCCGGTCTGCCCAAATCTTTGGTTTATATCTGTCATATTGGGAGTATCATTATGCTTAAGCGTTACATTGGCAGCAGCGCCTTCTACCGGCGCTGCTTTGGGGTTGCCATCCCCATTATCATCCAAAACGGCATCACCAATTTTGTTTCCCTGCTGGATAACATCATGGTCGGTCAGGTGGGCACCGTTCCCATGAGCGGCGTTTCCATTGTGAATAACCTGCTGTTTGTTTTCAATCTGTGTATTTTCGGTGCCTGCTCTGGTGCCGGCATCTTCACTGCCCAGTTCCACGGCTCTCAGGACCACGAGGGCATCCGGCACACCTTCCGCTTCAAGGTCCTGATCTGCGCCGTTCTTTCCCTGCTGGGCATCGGCCTGTTTCTGTCCGCCGGTGACAGCCTCATCAGGCTCTATCTCACCGGTGACGGCGATCCGGAAACCGCCCTTCAGGCCCTTGGCTACGGTCGTGGGTATCTGATGGTCATGCTCTGGGGGCTGCTTCCCGCTGCACTGACCAATGCCTACGCCAGTACCCTCCGGGAAACCGGGGAGACCGTGGTTCCCATGGTCGGCGGCGTTGTGGCGGTGCTGGTAAATCTGGTTCTGAACTACATTCTGATTTTCGGTCATCTGGGTGCCCCGAAAATGGGCGTGGAGGGTGCCGCCCTGGCAACGGTCATTTCCCGCTTTGCCGAGCTGGCAGTCGTTGCCGGCTGGACCCACCGCCATCAGGACCGGAATCCCTTCATCGTTGGTGCCTTCCGCTCTGTCTATATCCCCGCCGGACTTCTGAAAACCATCCTTGGCAAGGGAATGCCCCTGATGATCAACGAATTTCTCTGGGCCACCGGCATGGCAATCATGAACCAGTGCTACTCCACCTGCGGCCTGGACGTGGTTCCGGCTATGAACATCTCCAGCACCCTGTATAATCTTGGCAGCGTGACTTATCTGGCAATGGGCAATGCCGTCGGCATCATCATGGGCCAGATGCTGGGAGCGGGAAGCTCCGAAGATCAGGTGCGGGGCGAAAACCGGAAGTTGATTTTCATCTCCGTCCTTTCGGGCATTGTATTCGGCGGTCTGATGGCTCTCTGCTCCGGCCTGTTCCCCCAGCTGTACAACACCACGGAGGAGGTACGCCACCTGGCGGGACTGCTGATCTGTGTTGGCTCGGCTATGATGCCCTTCAATTCCTACACCAACGCCACCTATTTTACCCTGCGCTCCGGCGGTCAGACCATGGTCACCTTCCTGTTTGACAGCTGCTTTGTCTGGGTTCTCTGCGTTCCACTGGCCTATTGCCTCAGCCGCTTCACCGGCATTGGAATTGTACCCCTTTACATCATCTGCCAGGGCATGGATCTGCTCAAATGCGCCATCGGTGCCTTCATGCTCAGGCAGGGCAAATGGATCCAGAACCTTGCCCAATAATTTCCCCCTTCGCATCCCGGAAGGCTGTGCCCTTCACACTCCAAAATTTCATATCAGGTATGAAAATGCGGCCTGTGGCTTCTGCCACAGGCCGCATTCATTTATTGTGTTACTTCAGCGTGGTGCTGTTGTTGAGCACCAGGGTGCTGTACAGGAACAGGACATCCTGATCTTCAAAGGTCAGGAACTGACCGACCATATCGGGGCTGAAATAGCGGATATCCACCAGTGTGACCGTGCGGTAGCTCTCCGCCAGCAGCGGGGCAATGGAGCTGCCAAAGGAATCCCGGAAAATGATCAGCTCCCGGTCCGTTGCCGCATTGGGATTTTCAATGCGGATCATGGACTGGTTTCCGGACAGATACGCTTCATACATATCCTTTCCCGCCAGCTTTTCCCGGTCATACACGCCATCGTAAACCTTGCGGAACACCGGGCCTTCCTTCATATCCCATTCGCCAAGATAGGTAGCGCAGCCATCCAGCACAGCGCTCTCCATCAAGTACAGGCTCTCCGGTTCCATGGGAAGCGCCGCCTGACCATAGTACACGCCGTAGAAGGGCCGCTCCTGCCGCTGCGGGACATAGTTTTCTTCCACAGGTCCGGAAACACCCATTGCCTGACACAGGGCAGCGGCTGCAGGCAGCAGCTTTTCCTGCCGCCAGTGGGTGTCCGTCCGATAGTAGCTGTCCGCCTGCAGGCTGCTCGTCAGGTCAATCTGAGCCGCCCAGGGCATTCCCTCCCGGAACAGGGTGAACATGGTGTCATAATCCATAGCCAGCTGACCGCTGCTTTGGGCCAGATAGTAGCCCTTGTCCGGAACAATCGCCATATAGGCATTGCAGTCGCTGTTTGCCAGATACTTATCGTAAACATAGCCAAATCGCTTCAGCGCGTATTCAACAGAGGACGCATCCAGCGGATACTCCTGCTTGGCGGCGTAGCCCTGGGAAATATAGATATCGTTGTTATCCTTCTGGCCCAGGGCATTGTAGTGAAACAGAGCCTTGATTTTCCGGAATTCGTCCCGCAGGGGGAACTGATCCAGAGCGTAGCTTTCAAAATCCGACATAAAGCTTCCATCGGTCAGTGTTGTGACGCTGACTGTGGGAAACTGCTCCAGCTCCCGGCGCTCCGCCTCAGAGGCTGCCTGGTCCGGCAAAAACCAGCCGCAAAGGGTAACTACAGCCCAGATACCCACAAGCAGCAGAGTACCCAGCCCACGTATTTTTTTATTATCCATCATGCCGCCTCCTTAAAAACGGAAATACAGGAAGGGACTGAACGATCCATCCACCAGGTAGCCGGTGCATACCAGCAAAAGAATGATCAGAAGGATCGGCTCCAGCACGGTGCCAACCTTGGTTTCCCCAAGCTTTTCGCCCAGGCGATGGACCAGCGGTGTGGCCCCGATAAAGCCCAGAATGAACAGCAGTCCATAGCTTCGCAGATAGTACAGGCTCTCCGCTGTGGTCAGCGCCCCGCAGGCGCCAAACATTCCCGCCAGATTGCTGCCGGCCTGGGTCATGGACTGGGCATTGAAGATCACAAAGCTGATGATTACAATGATCATCACATAGGCATGGCGAAGCACGTTGGGAAGCTTCTTCAGTCCGGGGATCCATTTTTCAATCAGCAGCACCGCGGCAAACAGCAGGCCCCAGACAACAAAGTTCCAGGCCGCACCATGCCACAGGCCCGTCAGCATCCACACGGTCAGGATGTTCAGCACCCAGCGCCACTTGGGCACCCGGTTTCCGCCCATGGGGATATACACATAGTCCCGGAACCAGCCTCCCAGGCTCATATGCCAGCGGCGCCAGAATTCCGTTATGCTTATGGAGCAATAGGGATAGTCAAAATTCTCAATAAAGTGGAATCCGAACAGCCGTCCCAGGCCGATTGCCATATCGGAATAGCCGGAGAAGTCGAAATAGATGTTCATTGTAAAAGCAATGGCGTACATCCAGTAGAACAGGACGCTCTTCTCATCGCTGCCCCGGAAAAGCTCCACCAGCAGGGCAAAATTGTCCGCAAGGATAATTTTTTTCGCCAATCCCAGAATAAAGCGCCGCAGTCCCAGAGAAATATTCTCCCAGCTGTGGGTGCGGCTGTCCAGCTCCCGGGCAATGTCCGTATAGCGGACGATGGGGCCGGCAATCAGCTGGGGGAACATGGTTACATAGGCACCAAAGGAAATAGGATTCTTCTGAACCTGGGCATCTCCCCGGTAAACATCCACCGTGTAGCTCAGGCACTGGAAGGTGTAGAAGCTGATTCCCACCGGCAGCGCGATTTTCAGAAGGGGCAGGCTGGTGCCCGCAGCGGCATTGAAGGAGCCAATGAAGAAATCCGCGTATTTGAAAACGCCCAGCAGGCCGATTCCGATGACCACCGAAAGGGCCATCCAGAATTTCTTCCATTTTCTCGTTTCGGCTTTCCCGATCGCCAGGCCGCAGCCATAGAACACGCCGATGGTCACCACCATCAGCACCAGCAGCTTCGGCTCTCCCCAGCCGTAGAACACCAGGCTTGTCAGCAGCAGCCATGCGTTTTTCATTCCCCGGGGCAGCAGAAAATAGACAATCAGCACTGCCGGCAGGAAGTAGTATAAAAATGTCACACTGGAAAAGAGCATTTTGCGCCTCCTTATTTTACAAAAATGGCAGCGGAAGTTCCGCTGCCATTTGACTTCACCAATTAGGCGACGTTTTCATCGTAGGCGATCTGAACGTCGGGGTAGCACTCCACCAGGTGGGTCTGGAAGGGAGTCAGGGCATCGTTCAGGCCGAAAGCAACCACGATATATTCTCCGCCAACCACAGCCACCAGGTAGCGGTCGGGGAAGCCGCACATCCACCGGGTGCTTGCCAGCGCCTCACGGATGGAAGCGGCAGCGCTCTCCACGTCGGTACCGGCAGTCAGATGCAGGGCACCGCAGGTGAAATTGTTAGCCAGCATCATGTGAATCATGGTAGCGGCATCATCTACGCTGGGCACCACATCCTCAGAGATCCGCAGAATGTTGGGCAGATTTTCGCCGTAGGTCATGTCGTAAGCACCGGGGCCGTTGGGGATCTGGTAGGTCTCGTCCTGCTCCATCTTGGCGGTGTGGGTCTCCATGTCGCCGCCGTAAACGGGGAACTGCTCCTCTTCGCCAAAGGCATTCCAGACATTCTCCAGGATCTCCAGAGCGCTTTCCGGAACAACGGCAGTGTTCTGGGACTCCTGCTCCTGCTCCTGCTCTGCTTCGCTGCTGGAGCTTTCGGGTTCGCTTTCGTCAACGCCTGCGTTGTTACCGCCGGCGCAGCCGGCAAACAGAGTCAGCGCCATGGCAAGAACCATGACAAGGGCAATCAGTTTCTTCATTTTGTTGTCCTCCAAATAATAATTATTGTTTCCGTTTCTTTTTGATCAGATTGTAGCCGATTTGGCACGCGGTTATACCCACGCACACACCTGCCGCATCGATCCACACATCCAGAACGCTGGGCCCCCGGTTGGGAACAAACACCTGAATGGTTTCATCCGCACAGGCTGCCAGCAGACCGCAAAGCAGCGGCATGGTGAACCGATGATAGCCTTTTTCCTCCAGCAGCAGCCAAAGCCAGCTTAGCAGCATTCCCAGGCAGGCAAACTCCGAAAAATGACTCATTTTCCGCAGGAGAAGCTCCCCGCCGGGCCAGCTTCCGAAAATCACCGCCAGCCGGGCCATAAGCCCGCCGCTGATGCTGCCGGACACCTCCCCTGTCAGCATGGAATTTCCCCAGATAAAGAGAAGATTGCAAGCCGTCAGAGCAAGGCATAGCCGAATTTTCCGTGTTTTCATGCCAGAATTTCCAGATGCTCCAGCAGGATTTTCGCTCCCAGCAGGATCAGGATCACGCCGCCGGCGATCTGGGCTTTCTTTTCGTATCTGCTGCCAAATACGTTGCCGATCTTCACGCCGCAGGCAGAAAAGCAGCAGGTGCACAGGCCGATCATCAGGACCGCGGCAAAGATGCCGTCAATACCGCCGATTCCCAGTCCCGCCATAGCCAGGGAGATACCCACAGCCAGAGCGTCGATGGATGTAGCCACTGCCATAACCAGCATGGTCTTCGGAGAAAGGTCCGCGTCGTGGGGCTCTTCATCCCCGCCGAACGCCTCCCTGAGCATATTTACGCCTATGACAGCCAGCAGAATGAATGCCACCCAGTGGTCCACTGCCTCAATTGCCTCAGCAAACAGTGTACCAAGGAAATAGCCGATCAGTGGCATCAAAAACTGAAAGCCGCCAAACCAAAGACCGCAGGTCATCTCGGCCTTCAGCGTTGCCTTCTTCATTGCCAGTCCCTTGCAGATAGACACTGCAAAGGCATCCATGCTGACTCCCACAGCCAGCAGCAGCAATTCTCCAAATCCCATAAAAAAACAACCTCCGCATTATAATCAGAATCCTGACCAGCGCAGAAGTCATTTCAAATAATGAAGAGACTGGGCCGGTCCGCAAAAGTCTCGTCATTTCAGGCTGAACCGGGGTTTCCCCAGTATGTCGATTCAGTCCCGCGTGCTCCGCGCCGACTACTCCCTCTTCACGTGGGGGATTATAACAGAAACCCCCGGGTTAGTCAAGTAAAACCCGGGGATTTTCCAACAATTAACCATTTTTTAAGAATTGATTCAGGCTTTCGTCACATAAGCGCCGGTCCTTACAGCAGTCCCAGCAAAAATTCGGTGACCAGGACCGCCGCGCTGCTTCCCAGCGCCACCACCATCATGCTTCTCCCCTTCAGGCCCAGCAGCACTGCCACGACCAGAGCCGCCAGACTGCTGATAATGGAGGCGGTGCTGCTCAGGATGGAGGGAAACGCCATGGCGCTCAGGCAGGCATAGGGAACATAGTACAAAAAGGAGCGGATAAAGCGGCTTTTCAGCGGTTTACGCAGAAAAACCATTGGCAGCATACGGATAAGGTAGGTCGTCAGCGCCATAGTGAAAATATAGCAGTAGATACTCACCGCGCCGCCTCCTCATCATCCGAAACCGGGAACAAAACCGCGCACACCGCCGATGCCGCCACCGTGCACACCACAATCGACACACCGGAGGAAACCTCCCGGAGTCCCGGAACCCAGGCGAACAGGCAGCTGCAAATCAGCGCCAGAATCACCGCAATCAGCGCCGGGCGCTCCCGCCTGGCTACCGGTGCCACCACTGCGATGAACATTCCGTAGAGCATGACACCCAGAGCCGTCCGCAGCGCCATGGGCAGGGCCGCTCCGGCAAGAGCCCCCAGCAGCGTGCCCCCGGCCCAGCCCAGAACCGGCAGCAAGCCCACCCCCACGACAAAGGAGGGAGTCAGCTGCATCCGCTCTGCCATGACCAGCGCGAATATCTCATCGGTATTAAAAAATGCCACTGCCATCCGGGGCAGGAAGCCCACCTCCGGCCCCAGCCGCTGACCGAGCGCCAGGCTCATCAGGGCGTAGCGGCTGTTCACCACGATCATGGTCAGCACCATTTCCCACAGTGTAGCCCCCGCGGCAATCAATGTCAGTCCGGCAAATTGGCCCGCGCTGGTCACATTTGTCAGGGAGATCAGCGTAGCGTCCAGCGCCCGGATTCCCTGGACCGCAGCCAGGGCCCCAAAGCCAAAGCTGACGGAGAAATAGCCTACGCCCACAGGAAAGCCCCGGCGAAGGCCCGTTTTGAAATTCTTCATGGTATCACCGTTTTTCCTCGCAGGTAAGCATGATGTCCAGGATGGTCTTGTCGGTTTCCCGCATTCCCTCCCGGGCCAGTCGTCCGATATTATGCACCGTATTGTCCACGCCCTTTGTGACGATGCCGTCACCGCCGTAGAACTGCTGGTGATCCTGATACATCTGATAGCCCAGAATGCCCGCATCCACCGCCGCGGCGATTTTTGCCGCGCAGGAGGGTTTTGCGCCATCGCAGATGGTTCCGGAGAGAATGGCAATGGCATTGACCACCGTGTGGGCCACCGCCAGAGTATCCCCGTCCAGCAGATAGGCGATTCCCGCTCCCGCGCCGCAGCCGGCACTGATGGCACCGCAGTAGGCGGAAAGGCGACCGATTCCCGCCTTCTGGTGAATGGTCACCAAATCCGAAAGGGCCACTGCACGCAAAAGCGCGTCCTCACCCTTTCCCAGCTCTCGGGCATAGACCGCCACCGGCACGGAAGCGGTAATTCCCTGATTTCCGGAGCCGGAAACGATCATTACGGGCTTTTCACAACCGCTCATCCGGGCATCGGATCCAGCCGCCGCCCAGGCAGCCGCCATTTTCTGCACGCTGGTGCCCTGGTGCTGCAGAATTACAGAGCCAATGTTGGCTCCCCAGTCATTTTCAATGCCCTCCCGGGCAATCGCCATATTGTATTCAATCTGCCTACCCACCAGAGGGCGGACATCCTCCGGGTCCAGACAATCCGCGAATTCCACAATCCGTTCGATGGTCAGGCAGGATTTATCCGTCAGGTGGTCCTCCGAGGATTCACACACGGGCAGTTCCAGCAGAACCTCCCCGTTTTTCTCCATCAGGACGATGTTGGTATGGTGGTTGATAATCCGCAGGCGTGCCCACCGGTCATCCTCAGCGTAAACCGTCAGGTCAATATCAAACACCAGCCCCGATTTTGCCGGAACAATATCCAGCCGGACCCAGTCCATGTATTCCGCCAGGCTTTGGCGCTGCGCGTCTGTGACCTGGCTGATGACCTGCAGCTCCCGGTCCGCGTCACCGGCAATAATTCCCACGCAGACAGCCGCCGGAATGCCGTGCTTTCCGCCGGTATTGGGCACCACCACGCTTTTGACATTCTTGATGATATTGCCGCTGACTCTGGCCTCAACCCGGCTCGGAACCGTGCCCAGCAGCTGCCTGGCCTTTGCCGCCGCATAGGCCAGGGCGATGGGCTCCGTGCACCCCATTGCGGGTCGAAGCTCCTCCCGCAGAATATTCAGAAACTGCTGATAAAGCCGGTCATTTCTTTCCATTGCCTGTCCTCCCGGGGAATATTTCGTCGAATTATGTTTCATTATAGCAAAGTGCGCAGGCAAAATCAACTGCCAATCCCCGGAGAAAAAGGCGGCCGAACCGGCCGCCTGAACATTTTTATTCTCCGCTTACGCCCTGGCGCTCCATCATATCCAGCACCAGCTGGCCCCGCTGGGTCAGCGCCATGCTTCCCCGGATGGGGAAGGCCCCGTATTCCGGACTGTCAATCCCACGGAGGGGCTTGTCAAAATCCAGGGAAATAAGTCCCTTCTTCTCCAGGCATTGCAGCACCAGACTGTCCGTCTCCCGATTTCTGCCGGGCTCCGGGTATACCGGTGTCAGGTCCCCCAGACTTCTGGCTACAGGCAGGAATGGAATCTGCCCCAGGCAGCGAAGAAACGCGATCTCCTCCGGTGCCAGCACAAGAGCGCCGTCACAGCCGCCGCATCCTGCGCAATTTCCGCAGCTTCCGCAATTTCCGTTACAGTTCATGGCTTCACCTCCATTTTTCAGCATCATAGCAGTTTACCCCTGTCTTGTCAAGATTTCCACCATCTTTTCCATTGCATTTCGACAGAAAATAGGGTATACTGTCCCCAGGAAATCATGCAAAGGAGTGGCTTTTATGTCTGTCATTACTGTTACCAAGGATAATTTCCCGGAGCTCACCGCCCAGTCCGAAAAGCTCGTTCTTCTGGACTTCTGGGCACCCTGGTGCGCCCCCTGCCGGATGCTCTCCCCCATCGTGGAGGAAATCGCCGGGGAAAACGATGATGTCATCGTTGGGAAAGTGAACGTGGACGAGCAGATGGAGCTTGCCATGTCGTTCAAGGTTGCATCCATCCCCACTCTGGTGGTTATGGAAGCGGGTCAGCAGATCGGCAAAACCGTTGGCTATACCCCCAAAGAGGAACTTCTGGAGCTTCTGGGCAAATGAGCATTGCTCCCACCGACAAAAAGCATAGCAAAGGCGGCTGGTTTCAAACCAGCCGCCTTATCTTTTAACCTTCGAGAATGGTCCGGGCGTAATTTTTGATTGCCTGGAAGGACTCGTCGCTGATGGCATGCTCCAGCCGGCAGGCATCCGCCGCCGCCACATCCTCCGCCACCCCCAGCTTAACCAGCAGTGCCGTGAAGATTGTATGCCGCTCATAGATTTTCTCCGCGATTTCACGACCGCTTTCTGTCAGAACAATGGCCCCGTCCGGCTCCACCACGATATGGTCCGCCGCCTTCAGCAGGCCCACCGCTCTGGACACACTGGGCTTGGAGTATCCCAGATATTCGCTGATGTCAATGGAGCGGACATATCCGCTGCTTTTGCTGAGCACCAAAATGGCCTCCAGATACATTTCACCGGATTCCTGTAGACGCATATCGATCTTCCCTTCATTGGCTTTTGTTAAGGATATCACAAATATACGAAAAAAGCAAGCAGACCTTTCCCCCGGGTTATTCCTCTTTCGCCCAGTGATAGGCACATTTTACCGCTTTATTCCAGCCCTTGATCCGTGCTACCCGCTGATCATCGGAAAGGGCCGGTGTAAACACCCGGTCAACCGCCCAGTTCTTCCGCACATCCTCGGGACTGTCCCAATAGCCCACCGCCAGACCTGCCAGATAGGCCGCTCCCATTGCCGTGGTCTCCACACAGCGTGGGCGCTGGACCGGGGCGGCGATGATATCCGCCTGAGCCTGCATCAAATAATTATTGGCGCTGGCGCCACCGTCCACCTTCAGCGCGGCAAGCCGGATACCGGAGTCCGCCGCCATGGCATTGAGCACATCATTGGTCTGATAGCACAGGCTGTCCAGTGTAGCCCGGATAATATGATACTTATTCACGCCCCGGGTCAGCCCCACAATGGTTCCCCGGGCGTACTGGTCCCAATGGGGAGCACCCAGGCCCGTAAAGGCCGGAACCACATAGCAGCCGTTGGTATCCTTCACTTTCTGGGCCATGTACTCAGAATCTCCTGCCGATTCAATGAACCGCAGTTCATCCCGCAGCCACTGAATGGCTGCACCGGCGACAAAAATGGAGCCCTCCAGGGCATAGGTCACCTTACCGTTCAGGCCCCAGGCGATGGTGGTAACCAGGCCGTTTTTGCTGAATACCGGCTTGTCGCCCGTGTTCATCAGCAGGAAGCAGCCGGTTCCATAGGTATTCTTCGCTTCACCCGGCGCAAAGCAGGTCTGCCCAAACAGGGCGGCCTGCTGGTCACCTGCGGCGCCCGCAATGGGAATCGGCGCACCAAAGAACTGAGCCAGAGCTTTTCCGTAGACACAGCTGCTGGGCATGACCTGGGGGAGCATACACATGGGAATCCGGAGTTCATCCAGGATCTGCTGATCCCACTGAAGGGTATTGATGTTAAAAAGCATCGTCCGGGAGGCATTGGAATAGTCGGTCACATGGGCCCGCCCTCCGGTAAGCTTCCAGATCAGCCAGGTTTCCACCGTGCCAAAGAGCAGCTCTCCCCGCTGTGCCCGTTCCCGGGCGCCGGGGACATTCTCCAGAATCCAGCGCAGCTTGGTGCCGGAAAAATACGCGTCAATAACCAGACCGGTCTTCTCACGGAACACCTCCGTGAGTCCCTTTTCCTTCAGGATGTCGCAGTATTCGCTGGTCCGTCGGCACTGCCACACAATGGCGTTATAAACCGGCTCCCCTGTCCGTTTGTCCCAGACCACCGTGGTTTCCCGCTGGTTGGTAATGCCGATTGCGGCAATATTTCCGGCGGTCACTCCCAGATTGGCCATTGCCATTCTGGTCACCTCCAGCTGAGTCGCGAAAATCTCATTGGCATCGTGCTCCACCCAGCCCGGACGGGGAAAATACTGGGTAAACTCCTTCTGGGCCACAGAGCAGACCTCACCGGCTTCGTTGAACAAAATGCATCGGTTGGATGTGGTGCCCGCATCCAGAGCCATAATATACTTTTCCATGCTGGATCCTCCCGGTTTTTTCAGCTGCTCCTATTCTAGCAAACCCACAGGATAATGTCAAACCCCCACAGCCAGTTCTCTGGACTCAACGAAACGGCACCTGTTTTGACTCATGTTTCTGCCTCCCTGTCATTGCGATACTCTGCCGAGGAGCATTCCGAAACTCTCCTTGAAGGCAGCTTTCCTGGCAATGGTATTTCTTTTCACTTCTATATTCTAATCCGGTTCGCTTTTTTACTCCATTTGGTGTGGCTTTTTATCCGAGCGTGGTCACGATGCCGGCGCTGAGCACCGCCACAACCGCAAACAGCGGGATATCCCGAAGGAAGGAGCCGATGTGCTTGCTTGGGTCTTGATAATTGGATTTCTCTGGCAGGAAAGAAAAGCGGATGCGTTTCGTATTTCGCCACCACAGTAGGTCGATAATTATGAGGTCAAACAACCCCAAACCTTCGCCAAGCGCAAGAAAGAACAAAAAGGCTGTTAAAAAATCGTTCAAGCCGAGAACATTTTTCAAAACCAATCCCAATACAGAGAACACCACGGTAAAGAGAAGCAGATTCCCCAGCAGGATCGACAGCAGGGACTTCTCCTGCGGTGCGGCTTTGCCCAGCACCGGATGCGCCCGCACCGCCCGCTGGACTGCATCTGGATAGGAACGAAGCCCTGCCAGGTTTTTCTTGTCCGTGCCTGTGCCGAGAAAGCAGCAGAACCAATAGAAAAGGTAAAATAGGAACCCAGTTGCGATTTTTGCCATGATTATATCATCCTTCCATACAGTGACACACGTAGTCCAACACTGGCTGATGCCATTTGTCATCGTACAGCCAGACCTCGTGCTTCATGTCGAACTCGTGAATGTCTGGGACACGGAAGTGCTTGATATAACGCCCGTAATATTTCTCACCCATTTGCTTTGCGTAGATGATATGCACGGTAGTACCCTCTACAGAAATATCATCCTCCAGCGGCGTAATGTAATCGGAATAAAATTGTCGGATGATGGTTTTTTGGTGCAAAAACGCCATATTGTCAATAAAGCTGTTGACAAATTCCAGAGACTTGTCTCCGTCGCCACCTGCACTTCGTTTTTTCATTTTCGCTTTCAGCTTTTCACGCTTTATTTCGCTCTTACAAGCACCCGAAAACATGGGGCTGACAATCATGGTGAGCAAACCAGCTACTATTTTTCCACCTTGGTCAAGGTCGGAGCTGCCAATAAAGGCGTGGTCAATGTGGATGCGCTTTCTCTGCGCCAGCAGTCCCACAAAGCTGCCGCCCAGGGAGGAGCCGTAGGCACCGTCCAGCCTTCCGCCATGGTTTTCCTGGATATAGCTTTCGATTTTCTCCGTAACTGTCAGCATATCGGGAAAGATTTTTGTCTTGTCTCCCTCAAAGCCGTCATAATTCACGGCAATGATGTGATAGCTTTCCGCTAGCTCATTCACCACATATTTGAAGTTAAATTGCCATTTGCAGGCCGTTCCCGGCAAAAGCATCAGCGTCTTTCCACTTTTGTTCCCAAATTCCGTAAATTCCATTGCTTATTCATCCCTTCTCTTTTTTAGAGGAAAATAGAGCTGATGAGCTATAAATTTTATTCGTGTCTGTTACAATATCAGCGCACTTACCGAAGAAGTGTTCCGATTCCTGCGCAGAAAAAACCTACCAAAGGGCAGAACACCAATGGCCAGCCCAGAAGGTGTTCCGGGAGGGCAAGCGTCAGCATCCACTCCTTTGTGTTCCATGCCTTGCAATGCTCCGTTCCCGGAATCATGACTCTCTCCTTACATTTGGCCCGGAGCCACCAGTCCAAGCCGAAGAAATCACCTAAGTTGATGAAGAACATTTCAATATATCCCATCCAAAACAGGTTCCAGAAACCGCTTGCACCTGCCTGATACGCACTAATGATAGCATAAGCGATCAGCCCAATATAAAGAGGATATAGTACACAGGCCAGCACCAGGATCTCACGCATGGTTCGCTTTGGTGCCACCTTTTGAATCTCTGGGGGCAACATTCTGGAAAAGGAATTAGGGCTGAGAATCCACAGCAACGCTACCGTTACATTGAAAATCACACACATGACGACCCCATCTAAAATGGTTCTTGACCAAATCATTTCACTCACCTCCACGACAGATTTCAAACTCTTTATTCTTCTTCAGCAGCAGGCCGCCGGCACACAAAATGTCGAGGTATAGCGCCCCAAACGATAGTATAAGGTTTTACCGCCTTGTTTCCAAATTCCGCAAATCCCATTGTTTATCTCTCCGTTCTCTTTTTGTAGCCGCAATCGCAGTACCCGTCGCCACCGGCAAGGGTACATTCCCGCACAAAATGCGATGCACCGCCGGCTTCACTCATGGCATAGTCCAGAGCGCACATGGCAGGAACAAGATCAAATAGTCCCAACTCCTGCATCAGGGTACAGATGCCGCACTTTGTAAACCGTGCCTCATATCCACTTCCATCGGGATAAGGGAGAAAGTCCATATTCCAGGAATAGGAGTTGCGGTCGGCTGCCCGAAAATTGGCGGTTTTCTTCATGCCTTCCATGTCTTTTTGCGTAAATTTCCGCTTCCCGCTCAGTCGGCAGAACCATTTCATGATACCTGTCATCATAGAACTGCGATAGTAAACCGTGAGCGTTTCCACGTCGGGACGTTCGGGCATATTCAGCACCACCGCCGCCAACATGGCACAACCGACGATGTTCATCTGAAAACGGTCGCCTTTTTCAAACTCCGGCAGATTCCCGATGATTTCTTTGTATTTTTTCTTCGCCTTTACCATGGTAGACTTGGCATCCGCTTTCGATATGCCGAAAACTGCGGGCAGATTTTTTTCAAATGAAGCGCAAAAGAACTGCCACACAGCAAAGGGCACCACAGGCAGGCATACCTTCACATGAAACCATTTTTGATGATATGCCCTTTCCATATTCTCTGTCCCCGGAAGGCGAACACGCTTGATATTCGCAAACAGCACCCAATCCAGAAAGAAGGTATCCCAGGCAAACACGCTGAACATATAAACCCAGGTCAGCCCCACCCCCTGCCAGAAGGTTTTCGCCCCAGCCAGATGCAGCATCCAGGCAAATACGAACAGGAACACCACCACGGCAATCAGCTTTTTTGCAACCATCAGCTTGGTCAGTTTTTCTTTTGTGGCCTCCTTATGCTGGGAGCGGTAGTATGCCGCCTGAATTTCCGGCGGATAGTCGCTGATAAAGGTCAGAGGATTGATCAAAAGCATACCGAAAACCAATATGCCGAAACCTATCAGCATGACGGCAATTTCGATTAGAATTACGGAAAGACTCATCATGCATTCCTCCTCAAATACCGGCCACATTCCTGTTCCAGTGCTTGCCATGTGGGGTACTTCGCACCGGTTTTCTCGAAAAACTTCTTGATATCACGGTTCAGCGCATTCATCTCGCCCACCGCATTCATGGCATGGTCGGAGGCACATATCTTGCCGAGGAAAGTAGCGCACATTAGCTTGAAAAAGCGCAGACAGGTCTTGCGGTAGGCGTCACTCTCGAAATCCTTGTCCGCTTTCGGTAAAATTTCATGTCCGGCGTTTCGGATGGCATGGTAGCCCTCAATATTGGCATCGATCAGCCGATTTAAGTAAGCGGTATTCCCTTTGAGCTTTTTAAGGTCGCCGTCCGTCTTATAGCAGGCGAATGCCACCGGAAGCACAAACGCCGCATGGCACAGTAAATAATCTCCCATGTTCGGCTCGTAGATGACCTTGAATTTCATTCCGGTAAAAATCTCGTCGATCAGTGCTTTATTGGAGGACGCACTCCGTAGCTGCCCGATGGTGATTTTCTTCAAGTCCATGGACACCACCCGGTCGGCTTCCCGATGACCTGCCGAGAGGGAAAAAGCAAACAGCACATTTTTCTCCGGCAGAAGTGCGGCAATTTCTGATGCCCGTACATTGTTGCCTACGAAAACGATGTTCTTCGCTCGGCTTGAGCGCAGCGTGTCGAGCACCGATTCGATCTGCGTGTAGCGCACGACCACGAAAATCACATCATAGGAATCTTCCGGCTTTAGCTCCGTCACCACCGGCACACGGCTGACGGTCGCCCACGGTGAAAAGATGCTCTTGATTTTCAGTCCGTTCTCCTTAATTTCGTTACCCCATGCGCCCCGTGCCAGCAGTGTGACATCCTTTCCGGCACAAAACAGGTCATTTGCCAGATTGCAGCCCAGAACGCCTGCGCCGAATACCAATATTTTCATCGTAATTCTCCTCTCCTCATCACTTATTTCGCTTAAATCCCTGTTCATCCACATATTCGGGATGTTCTTTCAGATATTCGTCCCTGTCCCCGCAGATGGTATAATCGCACTTGCAACCGTCCGCACAGGTGGTCGTCCGCACCAGCCGTGCGTGGAGCAGTTCCATAGCGGCATAATCTGGATTGCACATGGCGGGCATAACTTCCAACAGGTCGTGCTGCTTTCTCCTTTCACACATTCCACATAAGTCAGCGGAAAGCTGGCTTTCAGCACTTCACTTTTCTGTACTTTCCACCCGTGCTCTCTGAGAAAATCCAAATAGCTTTCACTTGACCATTTGCTGTACTGCCGAAAGCCCACCAGCGTCATAAAGAACGCTTTGACGTTACCGAAAAAGTCATTACCGGCATGGGTAAAGGTGGGGGCGATCAGCACGCCATCATCCTTCAGCACCCGCCGTATTTCTGCCAGTGCTTTCTCCGGTTCCGACACGATATGCAGGGCGTTGGACACGATGACTACATCGAAGGACTGGTCAGCATAGGGCAAATGGAACATATCCTGCACCGAAAAACGGAGTTTCGTGGACTGCATGCCCTGTTTTGCCTGGGCAATCATCTCCGGGGAGGCATCCGTGGCTTCGATATGGTCAGCGGAGCGGACAATGTGTTTTGCAATCAGCCCCGTTCCGGCGGCCAGCTCCAGCACCTGCTTGTGCCGCACCACGGGATAAATCAGGGAATACATCTGCTTGTACGCTTTATGGTCTTTGCGCATAAAGCGGTCATAGATTTTTGCCGTGCGATCCCAAAATGTTTTCTTCATCATAACACTCCCTGTTATATAGTTAGCATCAACTAACTATCAGGTTCTTGAAAAGCCGCCCTGTGGCAGCCTTTCGGATTTCGCCCCTATTGTAGTACCATTTTTGCCCTTGTCAATGGTGCAAAGGGTGGGTTTTTCATCATTTTTTGCAGTGTATTGGCGCATACACTGCAAAGGGCTCCACCGTCCGAAATCAATCAAAATGGTGGAGCCTTTTATCGCAAATCACACTTGGCGCAAAGCTTATAAGTCTGAGTAACTACACCCAAATACTTTGCGGAAACGCTCCTCATTTACACCGTCTGACACACGCCAATGATTTACAGGGTATTGGTAATCATTGGTGTGTTCCCGGGGTGCTCGATGCCATACATCTGCAAAACAGTCACAATAGCAGGGCGCATCCACGCCGGAGAGAACACCACAAATGCCTAGGATATCCAGCAGAACTTCCACCTCATCCTTATTGGATTTCAGCAGCTTCTTTCTGGTGATTTGTTCCCGGTATGCGCCTGCCTTTTTGTTTGGCGGAAGCTCTTCCATCCCATGAAGAAGCGATTTTAAAATCGCCCAGTCCTCTTCTGTCGGGGTAACCCTGGGCAGCAGCAAGAACTGCTCCAAATCAAACACCACATATTCCGGCGAGGTATGCCGCACGCCACCCCACTTATATCGCTCAAAATTGAAAATATTGTAGCTGCTCAATTCTTCTCCCGGCAGCCAGTTGCACAAATAGCAGGCCTTATTTTCTTCATGGCTATGGTCTGGGATTGCGAGACTGTAATAGTAGCTTCCCATTGCGGACCGATATTGCAGCTGTCGGGTGGACAGACTGTAGAGGAAAGCGTTTGCTACGTCTTCAGGAGATATTTTCTTGAGCACAGCCTGAATGTCCCGCAGTGTTTCGTCATGGCTGCGCATCGGTGCGGGATCGAACATATAGCCTTCCCGCTTGGCCTGTTCATAGTCCTCGGCAGTGGGTGCCCGGTAGCCCCACATACCACCATCCCAATATGTCGCAAAAAGCAACTTGAGTCCTTTATCCATACAGCCACCACCTTTTGAGTATCATAGCACAAAAATGCGGGATTGTATAGAAAAATGTAGGCCGACAATCATTCGGGTGCCTCATCCAGCTTTCGGGTAAAGCGTCCCATGAGGACGGCAGTGACCAGCGCCACGGAGATTTCCGCCACAGGCATGGCAAACCACAGGCTGTCCGGGCCAAAGAGGGCGGGCAGGATATACAGCATCACGCCGCCGACAATGAGACCCCGGGACAGGGAGATGCCCAGAGAGGTTCTGGCTTTCAGGATGCTCTGGAAATAGTAGGTTGCGAACAGGGTAAAGGGGGCAAAGAGATAGCCGATGCCGTATTTGCGCAAAATGGCAGGGGCAATGGCAAGGACGCTGTCCGTGGCATCCATAAACAGCTGGATGATGGTGGTGGGGAGTGCCAGGGTGACCACCATCCAGAAGGCACCGAAGGCCACGGAGGTCATAATGCCGTATTTCAGCACCTTGCGGACACGATCCATTTTCCCTGCGCCGAAGTTGGCCGAGAGAATGGGCTGCGCCGCCTGGCCGATGCTGTAGGAGCAGCACTGCACCACCGTGGTCAGGCTGGCAATGGCACCGAACACGGACAGGGCATCGTTATTCAGCAGCTGCAAAATCCGCCGGTTGTAGAGCATGGTCATAATACCCATAGCCAAATCCACGAAGAACACGGAAAAGCCGATGGCGAAAATCCGTCCGCAGGTATGCAGCAGGCGCTCCGGTTTCACAAAACGGAGAGTGTTCTTCTTTTTCAGAAAGTGGGTCAGCATGATGCCCACAGAAAGCAGATTGCTCAATGCCGTTGCCAGTGCCGCACCGTACACGCCCATGTCGAAGGTGAAGGTCAGCAGATAATCTCCCACAATGTTCAGAATCGAAGTAAACACCACAGCAAAGGTAGCCAGCCCCGGATCGTTGTCATTCCGCAAAAATGCCGCCAGCATTTGGCTGAAAATAAACACCGGGATGGCCGCCTTCAGAGGTTTCAGATAGATAAGGCCAATTTCCATCAGTTCCCCTTCCGAGCCCAAAAGGCGCAGCAGCTGTTTGTCGCAGAAAATCATCAGCAGCCAGACAAGCACTGCAATGCCGGCCGTCGCCACCATGGCGGCGGTAAACATAGAATTGGCTTTCCGGGCACCGCTTTCGCCCTTTGCATTGCTGTAAAGCACGCTGCCGCCGATTCCGGTGAGGATACCCAAACTGCAAATAAAGGACCACACCGGCATTACCAATGCGATTGCTGCCGTACCCGTAGGCCCGGCGTACTGGCCGATGACCGCCATATCCACCAGGGTGTAAACCGCCCCCACCAGGGCACTGCCAAAGGCGGCCAGCAGATACTTAAAAAACAGCGGTTTGATTGGTTTTTCTGTCATTTCCATCATAAATACCTCCAAAAATGAAATATTGGGACACAAAAAATGCGCCCGGTCCACAAAGCAGCAAGCTGCTTTGCCGACCGAGCGCACTCGGCATCTTCTCAACCACCCGGTTACGACCGGGCGTTCTCCGATGACCACAATATTTTACCGTCGCCCAGTATACGCCCCAATTTTGATTTTGTCAAGGGATTTCTTGCGTAAAATTGAAGCCCCAGCCGCACCTGTTTGGGCACGGCTGGAGCGTTCATATGTCTGCCGAAAAAAGGTCAAACTGCTTTTCCCAATTTCGTAGGCTTCCCGCATGGCGGCGTGGCTTTTTGCAAAGAGATATGCGTTCCCGAAAAAAGAAAGCATTTCCTGAATTTCCGCAAAACTCCACACATGGACAGCATCATCCGGGTCAAACTAGGACTACGGAAAGGAAAAGACGTTTTCTCCGGAAAGCGCCTTTGCTTTCCGGAGAAAACAAAAAGGAGAGAACCACTATGAAGAACACCAATCAGATCAATGTTCCCCAGGCCCGGGAGGCTATGGACAAGTTCAAGATGCAGGCTGCTTCCGAGGTCGGTGTCAACCTGACCAATGGCTATAACGGTCACCTGACCTCCCGTGAGGCCGGCTCCGTCGGCGGTCAGATGGTCAAGAAGATGATTGAGGCTTACGAGCAGGGTATGCAGTAATCCAAAAGGCGGGC
>CAZDFB010000010.1:0-38743 GCA_964504605.1 uncultured Oscillospiraceae bacterium
AACTTACTTCAGCCTGGCCGCCGCTCCAACCGGAATTTAATTTTTCTACTAACGCTTTTTAATTGACCAAACAAATAATTTATAATTTATCTAACTGTTCTCAATTTTCGGATTATCGTTTTCAAGCTTGCCGGCGGCGAACGATTTGTTAAAACCGTTTGCGGACGGCAAGTCCACAGGGGATAACCGCTTTAGCGGTGCAAGGGGGTGTAGCCACCTTGAGGTCACGCCGAGACGCAACATTCGAGGTCATGCAGTTTTCTTCTGCTGACGGAGAATGAAGCGACCCAGGACGCACTACTCTCGATAGAGAGTATAGAAGTGTGCCCTTTAGTTCCTAAAGGGATTTTTCGTTTACTTCTCTCCTCGACAAACTGGAAGTTAACAAATTACCAGCGTGTAATGATATTTTTATAGTCAAATACGACAAGTTCACACTCTTTACATATCCACCCATTAAAGTCAGCAGAGGTAAAAGCCTTCTGTGCAATCATCACATCCTCCTCGTCTTTCGATTTTAGTGATATTTTATGTCGCTGTTTATTAAATGCCAGCAGGTTTCCTGCTTGTAAAAAGCCTTGATTCATTTCATGACCACACTTGGGACAGTTCATTCTCTTCCCCTCCAAATTCCGATTTTTCTTACTTTTTCACTGAATAAAGTATAGCAGAAAATTGTGAAGAAATCTACTATCTACACGAAAACCGCCCGAATATTTTCGTCCGGGCGGTCTCGGTATCAATCATAAATCAGCTCAAACTTCACGATAGCTTCTGATAAGTGCCTTGCAAGGGTTCAGCTACCGCACCCATTCCATTGGTTTTTCGGCGTTCAGTTACTTGATTGTACTGTTTTACGACTACCCGGCATTCCCCGGGCGGCAGCGTTTACAGGAAAAACGTCTGATTTTCTTTACTTTTTCACAGCGTAGGATTACAGGAAGATACCGCTGAAGGCCTGGGAGGCCAGCAGAATTCCCAGAGCGCTTACGAGCACAGCCGGTACGCTGTGGTGCCCGGAGGACATTCTGTCCACCATGGAAGAAAAGATCCAGCCGCACACCAGAAAGACCGCGCAGCCGCCAATTGCCAGCTTCACAAGCGCCCAGCCCGCCACCAGACCCGATGCCCAGGGCAGCAGCAGAACGGTCAGCAGCGAAAGCAGGCCCGTAACCAGCCAGCTGCGCTTTTCCCCCGGTGCCAGAAAATAGTCTCCAACCAAGGCAGCCAGAGAAATCAGCGTTAGATTGGGAATGCTCAGCGCAGGCATCACCGCCGCGCCCTGGAAAGCCCGAACAAGCAGGGCCGCCGCCAATCCCGCCGCCACAAGCACCGCCAGAAGCACATTGAGCAGATAGGTTTTATTTTTCATATATTAGCCTCCCCAGGTTGTGGCACCGGAGGATGTATCCGCCCCGGTCACATATCCCACCGCGGAATTAACACTCCGGGCAATGGCCCGGGAGGTGACTGTAGCACCCGTAATGGCATCCACGCCGCTGCCGATCTGCACGTCACCCGCCGTATTCAGAAATTGCGCCAGAAAAGCCTCATCTGTCAGCGCTTCGGCTCCCAGGCCAAAGGTCTCCTCCATGGAGCGGACCTGTAGGCCTGTAACCCTGCCGTCTTTGCTTATGCCGATCAGCATGGTAATGTCACCGGCGTAGCCGGCGGTGGTCGTCTGAATCACAAACCCCGTTTCCCCTGCCCACACACCACGGATATTGGCGTCCTCGCCGGTATATTCTTCCTCCGTAAAGGTCGTGCTGCCCGGCAGAATGGTCTGCATTTTTTCAGTCAGCTCAGTCCGGGCATTTTCCCGGGTCACCCCGGACAGGCCTGCCGACAGGCCGTAAAGGAGCGCTGCTGCCCCAAGAATCGTCAGGAGCGGCAAAAGCCAGGAATGTTTTTTCATGTCCGCACTCCTTTCCGGGTGCCGAACCGGCGGGGCGGCGTAACGCGGTCCAGCGTCCAGGTCAGGCAGTTCATAATCAAAATCGCGTAGGTGACCCCTTCGGGGAACAGCCCGTAATAGCGCAGCAGCACCGTCTGCCCACCGCAGCCAATGCCGTAGAGGATCTGCCCCACCGGCGTTACCGGAGAGGTGGCATAATCGGTTGCCATAAATATGGCTCCCAGCATGACACCGCCGGACAGCAGGCTGTAGGCCATCCAGGCGAGGGCGCTGTCAGTCTTATGAAAGACCAGCGTCAGCACCGCCACCGTGCCAAGATACGCTGCCGGAATCCGGGGAGAAATTACCCTGCGGATCACCAGCCAGATGCCCCCCGCAAGGAGCGCAAGGGCAGAAATCTCACCAATGGAGCCCGGGCAATTGCCCAGGAACATATCCAGCACGCTCTGCTCCGGCAGACCCGGCATAACCATATGGTGCAGCGGTGTGGCGGCGCTTACGCCGTCCACTCCCGGATACCGGGTAAGCTGAACCGGAAAAAGCAGTACCAGCATGGCTCTTGCTGCCAGCGCCGGATTGAAGATATTCTGTCCAAGGCCGCCGCACATGAGCTTGACCGCCACAATGGCAAAGGCGCTTCCCAGCACGGGAATCCAAAGCGGGACGGACACGGGCAGTGTCATAGCCAGCAGGATGCCGGTAACAAGTGCAGAGCAGTCAGGAACCGTGTTTCTCCGGCGAAGGATAAGGCTCCAGAGCCATTCGCAGGCCACAGCGGACACCATGGACACCGCCGTAACCAGCAGCGCCCGGGGGCCCAGAACCAGAGCGCCCACCGCCAGCGCGGGGAGCAGGCCGATAACTACATCCAGCATCAGCGTGCTGGTTTTAAAATTTCCCCGGATATGGGGCGAGGAAGCAACGGTAAGCTTCATTTTTTTGCCACCTCCCGCAATTTCTGTTTGCCCTGACGGAACCGTTCCACCAGCGGAAGCTTTCCGGGGCAGGTAAAGGCACAACTTCCGCACTCGATACAATCCATCAAATGCAGCCGCTCCAGCTGCTTCAGATCTCCCGCCATTTCATAGCGGTACAGATACAGGGGCTGAAGACGCATGGGGCACACTCCCACACATTTTCCGCACCGCAGACATACGGGGTTTTCCGCCGCACCATTTTTATCCCGAAGCAGGCAGAGTATGGAGTTGGTAGCCTTGACCACCGGAACCTCCAGATCCGACTGGGCAATGCCCATCATGGGGCCGCCGGAAATAACCCGCTCCGTGCCCTCGTGCAATCCTCCCGCCACCTGAATCAGCTCACGGAAGGGAGTGCCAATACGGACAAGAAAATTCTGAGGCTGGGCCACCGCCTCACCGGAGACGGTGACGATCCGTTCCGTCAGGGGTATGCCCTGGCGCACGGCACGAAAAATCGCCGCAAAGGTGGAAACGTTAAACACCGCACAGCCCACACTGACCGGAAGCTTGCCCGGCTCCACCTGACGGCCCGTCACCGCCTGAATCAGCTGCTTTTCCGCGCCCTGGGGGTAACGGGTGGGAAGCACCACCAGCTCGATATCCCGGTGCTTTTCCAGCAGAGCCTTCACCACCCGGATTGCCTCTGCCTTGTTATCCTCCACGGCAAGCACGGTTCGTTCCGGGTGCAGGATTCCCCGGAGGATTTCCATTCCCGCCAGCACCTGCTCCGGGGATGTGCGAAGCAGGGTATCGTCCGCCGTAATATAGGGCTCACATTCGCAAGCGTTGGCAATCAGGGTATCCACATGGCCCATAGCCGAAACAGCCTTCACGTTTCCCGGAAAGGCCGCGCCGCCCATGCCCACAATGCCCGCCTCCCGGACTGCCTGTAATACCGCATCCGGGTTGCTCTCATCTGCCGGAGCCGGTGCCACAGCCTCATCCAGAAAATCATTCTCAATAACCACCGCGTTCACCATCCGCCCGGAAACATGGGGCCGGGCCTCAATGGCTGTGACTCTGCCGGATACGGAAGCGTGGACAGGCACACACAGGCCCTGACCGTCACCGATCTTCTGATAGCGCAGCACCCGGTCTCCAACCTGCACCAGTGGCTCACAGGGAGCGCCAATGTGCTGCAGCAGCGGAATCACCACCTGCCCGGGTATTACGCCGGGGATTGGCTCCTCTTTGGCAGACAGCTCCTTGCAATAGGCAGGATGAATGCCTCCAAAAAACATTTTTTTCATAGCTCCACCTCTATTTACGTCCTGATAAATGCTTCAAATCCCGGGCTGTAGAAGCGGTTTCCCTCCCGGTCAACCCACATAGCCTCTGCCTGACACCTGACCAGAAGTTCCTGTCCCGCCTCTCTCGGCAGAAGGAACAGCGCCGTGGAAAGCGCATCTGCCAGGCCGGAATCCGGACACAGAATCGTGACCGAGGTCCAGCCGGTGGAAGGATACAGCGTATCCGGGTCAATGATATGATGATATCGGGTTCCCTCCAGCACAAAAAAGCGCTGGTAATCGCCGCTGGTGACCACGCTGCCCCCGGTGATATTCAGGGTATGCAGATAGCCCTCGCCGCCCTGAGGGTCGCTGATTCCCACGACCCAGGCGCCGCCCGTCTCTGTCTTTGGGCCCGTCGCGCAGACATTGCCGCCTACGCTGATAAGCAGTCCCTCCGGGGTAGCTTCCGCCGCCCGCTGGGTGGCCCAGCCCTTGGCGACGGCCCCGACATCCAGCCGCTGCTCCGGGTCCGTGATGAACACCGTCTGCTCCGCTTCATCGATAACAATGGTATCCCATCCGGTGTGGGCAGCCGCCCGGGCAAGGGCTTCCCCGTCCGGCAGGGAGGCCTGCGCCGGATTGTCCAGCGCCTCTGTCCGGGCCTGATGCCACAGCGCCAGCACACTTCCCATGGCTACGTTCACCCGCCCGTTGGTAAGGGTGTAGTACGTTTTGCAATCCAGCAGGAGCGCAATGATCCGCTCATCCACCTTCACGGGGGCAATGCCTGCATTGTCATTGACGGTTTTCAGATTTGCGATACCCGCATAATCCTGGTAGATATCAAAAAGCTGATGATATTCCAGCAGGGTATCATGCACCGCCTGAGCACTTTGGGAAAAGGCCTCCTCGCTCTCCGCCCGGCCCACGATGGTGGTAACCGTATCGAAAAGGGTCAGAAATGTGGCCTGATACTGCTTTGGCTCAGCCTGCGGGCCGGCGCAGCCGCTGAGAGCCAGTGCCACAGCCAGGATACACGCAAAAAACTGTCGCTTCATTTTCATGCTTCTGGTTCAGAAACGTCTCAATCCCCGGCCTTGGCAATCAGGGACTGGAAGGTTCCGATAGAAATGGTCACCGATGCCGCCAGATCCGCGTTGGCGGGCTTCTGGGCCTCGGTCACCGCAATGCCCGAAACATCCTGGCACCGTTTGCCGGTAACATATGCCGCAAAATTCGCCGCCTGCTCGTTCCATTCATAGGTTGCGTTGCCCCAGGCCTTCATGCCGTAGGCTTCGCCCAGTTGATTTTTTGTCTGCACAGGGGCTGTCAGGTCCGTGGTAATGGCACCATGCTCGTCAATGGCAGCCTTGGCCTGCACAGCGTCGATCAGGCAGGAGGTGATGACCCCATCCTTCAGGGTCAGTGCCGCCACATCGCAGTTCAGCTGCCCATTCCCCTTGTCGCTGTCCCCAAAGGAATGGAGGGATACAAGCTTCAGCCGGTCACCGGACTGAGCCCCCAGATGCCGGGCATTATTCACTGCTTCTTCAATGGCGCTGACATAGCCGCCCAGATAAATGGTTGCGCCGGAGGCCAGGTCCGCGTCAGCAGCATAGCCTGTTTCATCGATGGCACCATTTTTCAGCTCCTCCACGGTTCTTCCCACCGCATAAGATGCCAGCGCACCGGCCTGTGCGTCCCACTCTGCCACGGCGTGACCGTAGGCAACCATGCCATAGCTTGCGCCAAGCTCATTTTTGGTTGCGGGGGCCACAGAAGTATCCGTAAGGATTTCGCCGGAACCGTCAAACTCCAGGCTGGTTCCCAGGCTGTCAATAACACAGCCGGTGATCACGCCACGGTCATCCACATTGACCGCCACCATGGTCACATCGTACTCCACCTTGCCCGCCGTTTCCCCGGATGCGTCGGTACCTGTGATTTTGGTCACGATGGCAAGGCCGGTCTTGACCGCCCCCTCGGGCAGGGGCTCAGCAGGCTTTCCCACCACAGTCTGGGTGCCACTGGCAGAGCAGGTGCAGTTGGTATACACAACCGTCGTTCCGGCGCAGCCGGCCAGCAGGGCAAGGCACAGTGCCAGAGCAAGGATCGCAGTCAGTTTTTTCATAAAAGGTCCTCCAAGTAGGTTTGTTTTCCCGAAAATTATATCCTATTTTCCACGGTGTGTAAAGGTGGTATTTTCTGGAGAGACGTAAAAAAACACCGGGCAGCTGCCTGCCCGGTGTTTGCATATTCTGATATCAGCCCCTGTTCCAGTAGTAGTAGTTCATCCAGAAAAAGAAGTCACGGTGATAAATCGGAATCAGCGCAACCACATCCTCATCGATCTTTTCGGATTTCCTGCCATTGTAAAGGGCCAGGTCACCGCGGCAGCTGCTGGTGCTGTAGTCATACAGGTAAAGTAGCTGTCCATCCGGTGTGAAGCTGTAGCTGTGGACATCCTCCGCCACTTCCTTCACCTTGCCGTCATAGATATTCAGGGTGCCCTTTTCCTTCTCGTAGCGGTAATCCGTCAGGAAGACAATATTACCGTTATCGCAAACATCAAAATTCCAAACATCATCGGAAATTTCGGTTACCTTTTTGCCGTCGAAGATATTGAGGGTGCCGGTGAAATCTTCACTGTCATAGTCGGTATAGAAAATCAGGCCGTCTTTACCGGAATTATAGCTGACATAGCGTACATAAACATCATCCGCCACAGACTTGCCATCCACGCACAGCTCGCCCTCGCCTTCTTCCACACCCTTAAAGTAGACAAACCAGTCACTTCCCTCGCTGTCGGCAAAGCGATAACCATATTCGCAGGAAACGCCGTCATCCACTTCCGTAAACGTACCGACCTTGCCGCCGGAAACGGATGCTTTGTACAGGTCGCCCTCATTGGTTTCCGGATCCACGTCACACAGCGCATAGACGAGCTTTCCGTCCGGGCTGAGTCTCAGAGCCTCCACATTATCCAGGGAGATTTCCGCAGTCTTTCCGTTGATGGACAGGCAGACGGTTCCATTTTCCTGCATAGCCTCCGATACCAGCTGATTTGCCGTCTCAGCAAGCGTATAGTAGCTGTTGTAGTAGCGTTCCTTCAGGGTATCTGTGGAAATTTTGGAAATGTCTGTGTCGTAAGTGGTGTAGCACACATTGTCACTGTAGATGGTGTAATCGCAGCTTTCGCAAATCACGCTTGCGGTCTTGCCGTCAAAGTAGTACAGGGAATAGCTGGAAAATGTCTCGTTGTTCAAATCCTCGATCCAATCCTCATATCCCTCTTCCGCCTTGAAGAAGCTTCCCAGAGGCTCCGCCATTTCCTCCACATAGTAGAAGGTACCATCGTCCGTGAATGCAAAGGCTTTGGATACATCCGTTGCCAGCTTGACCTTATCCTTGCCCAGGGTCTTCTTATAGAGCGTGTCCTCATCCAGGAAGAACAGGGTCTTCATATCCTCCGAATAATCCAGCGTCACAACATCGGCGGCGACCTTCTCAGAGTCTCCCTTGTAATACACATAAGTAACGGAATCCGCGTCATTATAATAGATGATCTTTCCGTCATCGCTGACAGTGTAATTCACCACGTCCCTGGCGATCTTTGTATCGTCCTTCAGGTTGTGCTGATACAGCGTGGTGCCCTTGAGGAAGGTAACCGTCTTGCCGTCCGCACTGACGGAATATTTACTGACACCCGAAGCAAGCTTCACCGGGTCCTTACTCATTTTTCCGGTATTCCGGTAGTACAGCGTGCCGGAGTTTGCGTCCAGCTTGTCCAGATAGAACAGGCCCTGTCCATCCTCGGTCACACAGACGCTCCCGCCGATCGAATAGGTCATTTTCGCCAAAGAGCTGTTGTCCAGGCCGTCATACAGATCTCTGGTAACCTCATAGGGCGCATTCTTGGAAAAATCGTTAAAAAACAGCTGCTCATCCTTAATATACACAGCATAATCGCCGCCATCGCTGCCGCCGAACAGGCTGGCTGCAAGAATAATCAGCAGTAGGGCCGCCAGGACAGCACCGCCGATTTTCAGGTATTTTGCGGGAACCTTTCCGACGACCGCGCCCCAGAATTCCCTGAGCTTGCCGATCACATCCACTTTGCTTTCCGTCACACCGGCGGAACCGGGAGTCACAGGTGCTTCCGTTACCACAGGAACTTCCGGTGCTGCCTGGGAAATCTGCGCTTCAGGCTCCGCCGGAGGAGCCGTCCTCACAGGTGTAATATGGATCGGTGTACCGCATCCACCGCAGAACTTGGTTCCATCGGGAACCTGTCTCTTACAATTGGGACAATACATTGCAATAACCTCTCTTTCAAACATAAACTGCGAATTCCCTTCCGGGAAAATCACACAAGCCGATTATTCGGCGCTTTTCTGCGCCGCTCCGCAATTGGTGCAGAACGCCATACCGGCCTCCAGCCGGGCACCGCAGCTGCCGCACACCTGCTCCGGGGCGCTCTGCTCTGCCAGGCTTTCCGCCGGGGGCTGCTCCTGGGGCTGAAGTCTGCTGCCGCAGGCCGTGCAGAACATTCCGTTTTCCGGAACCATGGCGCCGCAGCGGGGGCATCTCCGGCCGCCGTTGAGCAGCGCAATCTGCTCCTGGTACTGCTCAATCCGGGCATAGGCCGCGTTAACCTGCCCCACCAGATCGCTCAGCGATGCTTCCGGATTTTCCCGATGCTGGGAATAATACTGCTGACCGATTTGGAAGAAGAGATTGCCGATGTTCTTCTCCTCCTCCGCTATCTGACCGGAATACTTGGTGCTGTCCGCAAAATTTCGGGTCTTTTTCATAACATCCTGGCCCGTTTGGGACAGCTTCTTACCGATTTCATCTAAAAAAGCCACTTTCTTCTCTCCTTGCTCACGAATTTAGCCCCCCGGCACAGCCGGGAGAAAACGAAAAGCAACTCTACCACCCACACAACGCGATCAGCAGAGCTTTTCCTGTCTGCATTTTACCACGCTTCCGGCCCACTTGCAACCTATTTTTTCCAAAAGGGCACCCTTTCCGCTTTTTTCTCCCCATCCGGGGCAGAAATGACAGTTTTTGCCATACATCCTTCCATTCCCTTCCGTTTTTTCCATTATTCGGTTATTCTTCCATTCCGTTTTGCAAATCAAGAAACTTAAAATTGCATTTTTACATTTATCAAACTTTTATATTCCGATTCTTTTGGGAAATTTTGCATTTTTTCAGTTTTTCCTATTGCAAAAAACTATCGCAGCGTGTATAATGCATAGTATATTTTTTCGGGCGCTGCCCGCGTTAGGAGGAAATGATATGAAAATGAAGAAAATCATCTGTCTGGCGATGTGCCTTGTTATGGTCCTTTCCCTGGCTGCCTGCGGCACCGGCGCACAGAAAATGACTATGGGAACCGGCAGCCCCACAGGCACCTACTATGCCTTCGGCGGAATCCTGGGTCAGTATATGAAGGCCAACGCGGGCTTTGATGTAAATGTAGTCTCCACCGACGGCTCCAAGGCCAACATTGAGGGCATCGATGCCGGCGACTATCAGCTGGGCACCGTTCAGTCCGATGTTATGGCCTATGCCTGGGCCGGTGTCCGTTCCTTTGAAGCCAGCGGCAAGGTTGATTCCTTCCGGGTGGTAGCCGGACTCTATGCCGAGGCCGTTCAGCTGATTACAATGGATCCCAGTATCAAAAGCGTTGCAGACCTGGCAGGAAAGAATGTATCCATCGGCGCTCCCGGCTCCGGCGTTTATTTCAACGCCATGGATGTTCTGGCTGCCGCCGGTCTGACGGAAGCTGATATCAACCCCCAGTACATGAGCTTCGACAGCTCCACCGATGGCCTGAAAGACGGCAAGATTGACGCGGCCTTCATCGTAGCCGGTGCTCCCACCGCCGCCATCACCGAGCTGTGCACCACCAACAATGCCCATCTTGTTCCCATCGACGGCGAGATTGCCGCCGCCCTGATGGCAAGCAGCCCCTATTACACCGCCATCACCATTCCTGCCGGGACCTACAAGGGCCAGGCCGACGATATTCAAACCGTTACCGTCAAGGCGACACTGATTGTTTCCGCCAACGCCGACGAGGATGCCGTCTATGCGCTGACAGCGGCGATTTTCGACAACGCGGAGGCAATTGCCAAGGAAAACGGCAAGGGTGCCGAGCTCTCTGTTGAGAATGCCACCTCCGGTATGACCGTCCCCTTCCACCCCGGCGCTGCCCGGTATTTTGCGGAAAAGGGCATTCAGGTCCAGACCGGCGAATGATCGGAAGCATTGCCAATTCAGAGGCTGCGGCGGTTTTCGCCGCAGCCTCTTCTATTTCAGGAGGTTAAACCATGCCATTTTTTAAGAAAAAGACGGTATCCGACCAGCCCATGAATCTGGAATCCGTTATGAAAAAATACGACCGGGAATCCAACACCCGGATCTGGGAAGGTACCCCCAGGATCGCGGTCAACTGCGTTCTGGCAGCATTTTCCCTGTTCTGCATCTATGTTACACTTTTTGCCAGCTGGCTGGAGGAAATTCGCCTTACCTCCTTTGTCGCCTTCATCGTATTCATCGGCTTCCTGGTTTTCCCCAGCAAAAAGGGCGTTCAGCGGGTCAACCATATGCCCTGGTATGATGTGGCGCTGATGATTCTGGGAACCGGTGCGTTTCTGTACTTCACATTCAACGCCATGACCATTATTCAGCAGGGCAGCCGCCTGACCTGGTACCAGATGGTCATTGGCATCGTGGGTATTCTGGCCTTGTGCGAGGTATGCCGCCGGAGTGTGGGCATTCCCATTCTTGTAGTTGCAGGCTGCTTCGTTGCCTATGCCCTGATCTGGGGACTGACAAACCCCTCCTTCACAGGCAGACTGAACAAAACGGTTTACAACCTGTTCTACACCAAGGAGGGAATTTTCTCCACCCCCATCAACGTGTGCTCCAAGTTTATTGTGGTATTTATCATTTTCGGTGCGTTTCTGGAGCGGACCGGCATTGCCGACCTGTTCATCCAGTTTGCCAACGCCATTGTAGGCGGATTCTCCGGCGGACCTGCAAAAGCAGCCGTAGTCGCCAGTGCGCTGGAGGGTATGGTCTCCGGCTCCAGCGTTGCCAACACCGTAGGCTCCGGATCCGTAACCATTCCTCTGATGAAGAAAGCCGGCTACACCCCCGAGTTTGCCGCCGCATCGGAGGCCTCCGCTTCCACCGGCGGGCAAATCATGCCCCCCATCATGGGTGCAGCTGCCTTCCTGATGGCGGACTATGTGCAGGTTCCCTACAGCAACATCGTCCTTCGGGCAATTCTTCCTGCCGTGCTTTATTTTGCGGGAATCTTCATCTCCGTTCACCTGGAGGCAAAGAAGCTGGGTCTTCGTGGGCTGAGCCGGGAGGAGCTTCCCAAAATCAGGCCCCTTTTGAAGAAATGGTACCTGATGACTCCCCTGGTGCTCCTTGTATATCTGGTGGGCACCAGCAGCCGCAGTATCCAGTACGCCGCCGCCATTGCCATTGTGGCGTGCATTCTGGTCGGACTTATCAATAAGGATAACCGCATTACCCTGAAGAAGATTCTGGAGGCCCTTGCTGCCGGCGGTCAGGGCACCATTACCGTTGCCGCCGCCTGCGGCGTTGCGGGCATCATTGCCGGCACCATCACCATGACAGGCCTTGCCAACGTCCTTATCAACGCCATCGTTTCCGTTGCAGGCAAGAACGTGATCATCGCCCTGTTTATGACCATGGTCTGCTGCATCATTCTTGGCATGGGGGTTCCCACCACCGCCAACTACTGCATTATGGCAACCACCTGCGCCCCCATTCTGATCCGGATGGGCATTCCTGCCATCGCCGCTCATTTCTTCGTGTTCTACTTCGGCATTGTGGCGGATCTGACGCCTCCCGTTGCTCTGGCTGCCTACGCCGGTGCTGCCATCGCCCAGGCCAATCCCATGAAAACTGCCCTCACCGCAACCAAGCTGGCGGTAGCGGCCTTCATCGTCCCCTACGTATTCGCACTGAACCCCGCCATGCTGTTCATCGACACAACCATAGGTGAAGTGGTGCTCATCTGCATCACCTCCGTAATCGGCATTTTCGGTGTCAGCGCCGCTCTGGAAGGATATCTGCTGCACCACATGAAGTGGTACACCCGGATTATGAGCGCCCTTGGCGGCCTGCTCCTGATTTATCCCGGTCTCCTTACCGACACGGTTGGTCTGTGCCTGATCGGTGCCGTGGTGCTGATCCAGCGCTTCACCGCAAAAGCCACAAAGCTCCAAAGCTGAATATAAGCATCCGCACCGGGGAACCGGCGCGGATGCTTTTTTATGAAGAAAGCCGGGATTTCACAGTCCGTGAAATCCCGGCGTATTATTATCAGGCATTGTCCTGCAGGATGCCCACATTGGGGCCGTTTTCCCCCTCCAGTTCCTTAAACACCGGTGCCAGAAGGTTACTGCAGCTGTAGCTGACGAAGGCAAAGCCAATTACCACCCAGAAAACCAATGTCTGCACAAAGACCTTCATGGAAACATAGGCAATCAGCAGCGGCAGGATGGTAAGCACCACCATCAGGAGGGTTTTAGGAAGTTTGACAATCATCAAAATGGCAGCGTTTACGCAATGGGCCCGCAGGCCGTTGGTGTAGCGGACCATCAGCGGGAACAGATACACACAGACGCTGAGAATCAGCACACCGATCACTGCCAGCACCGCCTTCAGGATCATTGCCAGATTCCCGGTGAAGTAGCTGACAACGATCAGGTAGTTGCAGCCCAGGCCCACAAAGAAGGCCAGCACCACCAGCCAGGCAACCGTTGCCTGCTTGAAATTCTCCCGAAACGCGCCAAAAAAGGTTTTGAGCAAACCGGAATCCGTATCGTGAACGATGTCCTGCGTCACCTTATTCAGCGCAGCTGCCGAGGCACCCAGGGTAAAAATGGGCAGGCTGCACAGCAGAAACAGCACATTGGCCAGTATCATGTCTCCGACCCTGGACAGCAGCTGTACAAAGGGATTATCCAGGTGAAATAAATTACGCATAGGTCTTTCCTTTCTTATTTCCCATCCCCGTCCGGGCAGACAGCCGTCTTTGCCTCCGGCAGGGTGCCATAGTTCCGCAGGGAGCTGGGCGATACCCCAAAATAGCTGCGGAAATGGCTGTAAAAATTATTCAGCTGGGCATAGCCCACCATATTGGCAATGGAGGATATTTTCTCCTTGGTGTTTACGATCAGCCGCTGGGCCTCCAGCATCCGGTAGGCCATCAGATATTCGGAGAATTTGATTCCCGTATCCTTCAGGAACACACGCCCGATGTATTTTCCGCTCATGTCCAGCGTTTGAGCAATCGCCGCCAGGGTTTGGGGCTGGCGGTAGTCGCTTTTCACAACCATGATGATCTTGTTTGTGATTTTGGAAAGCTGAGAATACTCCACCCGCAGGACCGGGTCCATCTCCCGGTGGTCACCGCCGGCACTGCGCAGGGTACCATGGAGATCATTGACCACGACCCGCTCCACGAAGGCCCCAAGCTCGCCGGGATCCAGGGGCTTAAGCAGGTAATCCTGGGCCGTTGCCTGCATGGACCGGCGCATCAGATAGCTGTTGTCACTGTCCGCAATCATGGCGAACACGGTGCGCAGGCCCGCGGACCGAAGCTGCTCTGCCAGTTCGTATCCCCACTGATTGCCCAGGCGAATATCAATCAGCGCCACGTGGGGGTTGAAATCCAGCGCCTTGGTGACTGCGTCCCCATAGGTCTGGGCGGTTATCAGAGCCGAGAAGTTATAGGCCGACCAGTCGATAAGTCCTTTAATCTTTTCACACTGGTTCCTGTCACTCTCCACAATCAGCAATCGGTACACGAAGGATCTCCTCTCAGAAAAAGTTTCCTATCAGGGGCATAAAAACATCCCTTTACGAGTATATTATCGCCCGAAACCAAAAAATACGCAAGAGGGAATATTTTGAAATAATATTGCAATATTTCGATTTATGTTGTATGATGGTGTCATCGTATTTCCCAGTCCAGGCAGGAGGAATCATCATGCGCTGCGTCTTTTACGGTGATCGGCTTCCAAACGGCTTTGAGGAGCAGATCGATTTTTCGCCGGAAATGCCTTATACCATCAGCATCAAGCACTTTCAGACGGAGGATATTGTCCCCCTCCACTATGCCGAGACCATTGAAATTCTGCTGTGCAACGGTCTGTCCGGTGAAATTGTCATCGATGCGGACCACTACTCCCTTCAGGGGCAGCAGCTCTTTGTCATTCCGCCCTACACGGTCCACAGCAACAGCATCCGTCCCGGCGATGGCGTCATGTATGTGTTCAAGGTGGATTTCTGGCAGATGGACACCTACATCCATATTGAAAATTATCTGGAGGCCTGCGGCTGTACGCTGCTTCAGCTTCAGCACCTGTGCCCGGCCTATGAGGACGTGTTTTCCATCGTCCAAAAGCTTATTACGCACGACGGAGATCCCTCCGTCTGCCTCCCCCTGATTCTTTCCATTTTTCAGCTTCTGTCCCGGCACACCGCTCCGATGCCCGACGGCACGATCCTCCACGCTCAGTTCAAAAGCTCCAGTCTGCAGGAGCTTATTTACTGGACCAATCAGAATTACGCCCGCAAGATTTCCATTGACGAGGTTGCCAATCTGACGGGCTACAGCAAATACCACTTTTGCAGCCGGTTCAAAAGCCTTACAGGCATGACCTACATGAATTATTTAAACAGTGTCCGGGTATCCCATGCCTGCCGGATGCTGCGAAATGGGGATTCCGTCCAGGCTGTCAGCCGGAATGCGGGCTTTGAAAATGTATCCCATTTCATTCAAATTTTCAAAAAAATCCAGCACACCACCCCCCGGCAATATGCCCTGCAGCAGAAAAAGCTGTTACAGGAGGCCTCCGGCTGATCTGTTTTCTGCCACTGCAGGCGGCTCGGCGGATTTGAAAGGAGTCTGTCTATGCACAAGAAAATACCGCCATTTTGGGGTCTTACCATTCCGGCCCTGCTCCTGTGTCTGTGTCTTCTTCCGGGCTGCCGGGAGCCGGAAAACACCGTTCCCTCCGGTCAGGACACCTCCGCCTCTCAGGAAACGGAAACATCCCCCCTGCTGACCGGCTGGCAGACAGCAAACGAAAAGCACTTCTTTTATCAGGCCGACGGCACAGCGGCTGTCGGCTGGCAAACGGTTCAGGGTCTGCTCCGCTACTTCCATTCCGACGGTGCGCTGGCCTCCGGCTGGACCCAGATCGGGGAAGACCGCTATTTCTTCGACCCGGAGGGCTGTCCGGTCACCGGCTGGTATCAGGAGGGCGATGCCCAATACTATTTCAGCAGCGAGGGTATCATGACCACAGACTGGCTCACCCTTCCCGAAGGGAACTACTATTTTCAGGAGAACGGCTCCATGGCTGTGGGCCAGGTTATCATCGACGGTCAGGCTCACTATTTCACCCCCAAAGGCGTATCCGTTCTGCTGGTGAACCCCTGGAATCCCATGCCGGAGGACTACACGGCGAACCTGCTGCCCATCCAGGACAATCAGATGGTGGACTGGAGCTGCCAGGCCGCCCTGAATCAGATGCTCTCCGATTGCGCAGCGGCAGGCTTTGACTGCTTTGCCTGCTCCGCTTACCGCAGCCAGTGGGATCAGGAGTATCTGTACAATAAGAAAGTCCAGTATTATCTGGATCTGGAATACGAGGAAGCAGAGGCCCGGGCCCTTGCCGCCACCTCCGTGGCGATTCCGGGAACCAGCGAGCACCAGCTGGGCCTTGCCGTAGATCTGATTGACCGGGACCATCCGATTCTGGATCACACCCAGGCTCAAACCGGCACCCAGAAATGGCTGATGGAGCACTGCTGGGAATACGGCTTCATTCTCCGCTACCCGGAGGGCAGCAGCGAGATTACAGGCATCATTTACGAGCCCTGGCATTACCGCTATGTTGGCGTGGATATCGCCCTGGAGATCCGGGAGCTGGGCGTTACGCTGGAGGAATATCTGGGCTTTCAGTGCAAGGGGTAAGCCATTTTTAACCGGCATTCATAAAAACATCCGCATGGAAGCCATGCGGATGTTTTTTGGTATTCGAATTGCGGTATCTCACCGGCTTCAGGGTGTGAAGCCCTCAAAAATCGGAATCAGTCCCTCCGAAACAGCCTGGTCATACTCCTCCCGGGTTTTCAGCGTCCAGCTGACCCCGGGGATCCTCCACAGCCTTTTCCAGACCCAATTTGTCAGGGAAGCTTTGCGATGCTGGAAGTTGTATGCAACAAAATCCGGCATTGTGAGGAAATTCAGCAGATTATGGGTAAGAATAAAGGCAAGGACAGGGTTTATGGCTGTATCACTGGCGAAATAGTTTTCCGTCAGCTGTCCCCGGATCACCTCCGGGCGGTTCCGCCTGAGCCAAAGCAGGCACCGGGGGTCGAAGGATTCCATGCACCAGGGGCCGGTGTAGTCCTCCATCATCCGGCAGGCCTGCTGTGTCAGCTCCGCGTAATTTCCGCCAACGCTTTTCAGCTCAATAATCAGCGGGGCCTTGCCAGCGTAGAGGTTCAGAACCTGCCGGAAGGTAGGAATCGTCTCCTCTGTTCCGCCCAGGCGGCAGCTTTTCAGATCCTCCGTTGTCAGGTCCTCCACACGGCCCTCCCTTCCTGTCGTCCGCAGCAGAAGGGAGTCGTGAATCACAGCCAGATTTCCGTCCCGGAGCAGATGCACATCCAGCTCGATGCCATAGCCGCTGTCCAGCGTCCTGCGGAAGGCCGCCATGCTGTTTTCCGGGTGTTGGGCATCGTGCAGTCCCCGGTGGGCATATTTCCAGCCGCTGAGGGGCTCCATGCCGGGTGCCCCACGGCGTCCTCTCGGGGCATAGAGTATAAAAAACAGAATAATTCCCAGAAAAATACAAAGAAAAACCACGAAAATGCCTTCTTTCAAAGATTGGGGTCAGTCATCCACAGCCAGCGCCTCCAGGCCTTTTTTTACCTCCACCCGGGAATCTCCATGGCGAACCATGAGCATGGTAACAAAAGCCAGCGCAACGAAAATCGCCGCATAGGGGAACAGGATGGTCATGCCCAGCTTGTCCATCAGGAAGCCGGAGAGCATGGGCGTAGCAATCTGGGCAGTCATGGATGCGGTGTAATAGAAGCCTGTGTACTTGCCCACATCCGCGCCGGAGCACATCTCCACCACCATGGGGAAGGAATTGACATTGATGGTTGCCCAGGCCACACCGGCCAGCGCAAAAAATACGTTCATCAGCCAGGTGGGGCTGTCGGCCCGCATAAGACCGGCTGCGGCAAAGGCCGTGGTCAGCATCACCACACCAGCCAGAATGGTCTTCTTCCGGCCGATTTTGGAGGCCACCATACCGGCGGGCATATAGGCAATAATTGCCGCCGCCTGGGCAAGGAGCATGGTGGTATTGTAGTCCTTATCCAGGATATTGCCTGCGTAAACCGCATATTTGGAGGTCACGGCATTATAGCCGAAGTACCACAAGCCGATGGACAGCAGAATCAGAATCAGGGATTTCTTCTCTGCGGGTGTAAGGCCGCGCTTCTCGGTGCTGTCTTCCTCTTCCCGCTCCAGACCCAGCTGGACGCTCTGGGTGTGCATTTCCTCGGCCCATTTTTTCTCCCGGACTGTAAGCAGAAAAATTCCCAGAGACACCAGCATGATTCCGGCAACCACGCTGTAGAACACGTTGTAGCGCATCAGTGCATTGCGGACGCTGGATGTGGAGAAAGCCATGCCCAGCAGCAGCACAAGAATGCCGCCTGCTGTGCCCATCAGGTTAATTATGGCGTTGCCCTTGCTGCGCAGAGGCTTGAGGGTCACGTCAGGCATCAGGGCCACCGCCGGGGACCGGAATGTGGACATTGCCACCAGCAGAAGCAGCAGGAGCGCCACAAAGCAGATCAGCGGGCCGGGGGTTGAATGGGTGATTTGCCTGGCATAGGCCTGACGGGCCGGGGCAACATAGTTGGTGTAGTTGGGATCCGACTGCTCTTCCCCGTTCTCATCCAGAGATTTGACCTGGATCTCCATAAATTCCTCTCTGGTAAAGCAATCACTGAGGACAAACTGCTGACCTTCAGGAGTCTGGAGCTTCTCATTGCACTCTGCGTCATAAATGATGCCCAGGGTAGCCGGGTCATCGATGGCAGCTGCCTCGGAAATATTGGCAAGCTGCGCATTATCCACAAAGGACAGGCCTACAAGCGTTAAAGCGGCAACCAGGGTACCGATGGTAATAAAGGGTGTGCGCTTGCCAAAGCGATTTCCAAGACACTTGTCCGAAAGAGCGCCAAAGAAGGGCAGAAGGAACACTGCCAGGATATTGTCCAGCGCCATAATAACGCCTGACCAGGTCTGGCTCATACCAAATTTGTTGGTCAATATCACCGGGATGGTGGCATCATACGCCTGCCAAAAGGCGCTTATCAGGAAAAAGGCAAAGCCGACCAGGATTGTTCGCTTGTAGTTGAGCTTCATACAGGAGCCTCCGTCTTATTTATTTACGGATTTCATTATATCCGCTGCGGTGCAGGAAGTCCAGCTTTTTCCGAAAAATTACCGTTTTTCCTTGTCTCCCGCCGGACATTGACTTTACCGGGCCCGGCTGATATAATAGGGAGCAAAACTTCCACGACAGGAGAATCCTTCTTGAAAATCATTGTTGATAAAAAATGGGCCCTCAGCCTTTTGCGGGGTATCGCCACCACAGCCGCCGCGGTCCTTGCCGCCGCTGTGGTAGGAAGGCAGCTGATCCCTGTGCTTTACAGTCCCCCTGCCCCGGAGCCTGTGCTTCCGCCCCCGGATTACAGCCGGTACACCCTTATGGACGGTTACGATTCCTATATAGACACGCAGACAGAGCAGATTCTTTCCGGCATAACCGTCATTCCCCGGATTTATGAACTGTCCGACCTGGATCTCATTGCGCCGGAACCCAATCCGGCCTGCTACGGCACCAGCGAGGATCCCGCCGCTTTACAGTGGCTTCTGGATGAAGCGAAACAGCGGCTCGGTGTGGAAACCAGACTTTTTTCCACCCAGGTTCAGCTTCTCCCCGACTCCGTGGTGACCTATTATCTGGATGATACCATTTTCTCCGTCACCTGGAAGCAGATTGAAAACGGCGGTGTTTACACCCTTTCCGAGGTCAAAATCGCCCACGGCTCCCAATTCCGCCGGTATCTGGCCGGAGGGAAATACGGAAGCGGTGAGCATTATGTGACCCGGGATATGGCAGAGCTGGTCAATGCCGTCACCGCCTCCTCCGGGGATTTTTACTCCCGCTGGGATCTGGGTGTCCACGTATATCAGGGCCGGGTCTATAATTTCGGCACCCACGCCGACAGCTGCTATATCAACGAAGACGGTGACCTGCTCTTCACCCGGGCCGGGGAGCTGACCCAGGCTGAGGAGGTCCGCCAATTTGTTGAGGAAAACCGGGTCCGCTTCAGTCTTTCCTTCGGACCGGTTATGGTGGAGAACGGAGAAAATGTCACCCCGGCCTCCTATCCCTTTGGCGAGGTAAATGACACCTACGCCCGGGCAGCTATCTGCCAGTTTGACACGCTCCACTATTTAATGGTCACCCTGAATGCGGAAAAGGGCTACACCACCACCGCCACCACCCGGGATTTTGCCCAGCAGCTGGTTGCCTTTGGCGTGGACAGGGCCTATTCTCTGGACGGCGGTCAAACCGGCGTGATTGTTACGGGGGATGTGCTGATTAACCGCCCGGTTTACGGTCGTCAGCGCCCCGTCAGCGACATTTTGTATTTTGCCACCGCCTACCCGGAGGAAAAATGGAACACCACCCCGGACGCGTCCTGATTTAGCCCCGGATACAGCAGTATCCGGGGATTTTCATGCTCTTCGGTTTTATCTTCGCCTCCTTTTCCCATTAAGATTTCGTAAAGCACCCCCGGAGCTCTTGTTTTTTCCCGGAAATATGTTATACTGGCTTTAACACGTTATTTTATCGCAGGAGGTGCTTTCGTGAAGCGGTTTTTTAAAATATTCACAGCCACCCTGGTGATACTGGCCCTTCTGACCGGCGGAGCACTGGGTGTTTTATATTTCGGGTTTGGAATCGATATTTTTGACCAGAGCGGCTGGTATGTTACGGAAAGCGGTGCTTCCCAGTATCTGGATTACCACGGTCAGCCGCTGACCGGCTGGCAGCTGATCGACTCGAAATGGTACTATTTCGACCTATCCGGCGGCAATATGCACACCGGCTGGCTGGAATCCGATGGAAACCGCTACTATCTGACAGCCGACGGTACCCGGTGCAGCGGCTGGCTGACGCTCTCCGACGGAACCTATTACCTCAGCCCCACCAGCGGTGTAGCCGCCGTGGGCTGGCTCTCTCTGGATGGACAGCGCCACTATCTGGATGCCGACGGTCGCCTTGCCAACGGCTGGAGAGATATTGACGATGCCCGCTATTTCCTCTCCGATGAGGGAACACCCTGTACCGGCTGGCTGGAAACAGAGGATAGTCGGTACTATCTGAATGCGGATGGCACCATGGCTACCGGCTGGCTGGAGCAGGACGGTGCGCTCTATTATCTGGATGACAATGGTGCCATGTACACCGGCTGGCTGAAAACAGAGGAAGGCCGCCGCTATCTGGACGATGCGGGGCATCTCGCCACCGGCTGGACCGACACCCCCGAGGGTCGCTTCTATCTGGACGAGGATGGGTACCCCACCACGGGCTGGCTGGAAACGGATGGTGGCACCTATTATCTGGATGATACCGGTGCCATGACTCTGGGCTGGCTGGATGCCGGTGATGACCGGTACTATTTCCGGGAAGACGGCACCATGGCAGTGGGCAAGGTGCTGATTGATGATGTTGCCACCTATTTCACCTCCACCGGGGCCTATATTCTGATGGTCAACAAGTGGAACGCGGTTCCGGAGGACTATTCTCCCGAGCTGGTTTCCTTCAACGGCTGGAAGGTATCCTCTGAATGCTACGATGCACTGGTGCAGATGCTCACCGATATGCGGAAGGCCGGATACACCTACGAAATCACCTCTGCCTACCGCAGCAAAGCCAATCAGCAGGCCATCTGGGACCGCCGGATGACCAACTACCAGCTTTCCGGCTACAGCTACTCCCAGGCCCTGTCCATTGTTTCCCAGTCCGTGGCGGTACCCGGTACCAGCGAGCATCACCTTGGCCTGGCTATCGATATTTCCGGCGGTCACGCCTGGCTGGAGCAGCACTGCTGGGATTACGGTTTCATCGTCCGCTATCCTGACGGCAAAACCAGCATCACCGGAATCATTTACGAGCCCTGGCACTACCGTTATGTGGGCACCGAGCTGGCAGCGGAGCTTCGCTCCCTGGGCCTGTGTCTGGAGGAATATCTGGATATGCTGACTGAGCAGGCCGGGAACGGAACCGGCTCTGCCTCCGATCCCGAGCTTTACACCTCCTGCTACCCCTCTGCCGCCTGATTATTCTGCGTTGCCGCAAATGTCAAAAGCTCCGGCAGACAATCACCCTTCCTTCATCCGCAAAAATGCGGACAATTCCATAGCTTCAGGGGCTGTTGCACCATTTGGCAACAGCCCCTTTTTCTGTTTTGACCAAACCATTTCCCCGGTTTTCGTGTATCTTGCTGGGTGGCAGGAATTGAACTTTTCTGGTAGAATTATTGTGTATCGGGGCGTGTCTGTTCACGTCCCTCCGGCATAATGGGAGGAAACATTTATGGCAAAAAAAGCAAGCAACCATTTTAAGCGTTATACAAACCCCAATGGCCCCAGCATCAGCACCGTGTCCCGGAATATCATCCGGCAGGGCGATCTGTACTTCAAGGACATTGACGGCACCGGCACCCTTTCCCCGGTCAACGACTGGCGCTTGAGCCCCGAGGAGCGGGCCGCGGCCTATGTCCAGACCCTGACCATGGACGAAAAAATTGCCCAGCTCTTTATTTCCGACTGGCGTATGGGCCCCAAATACAAGAATCCCCGTCTTGGGGATCACGTTGCTGTCGGGGATGAAAGCGGTACACTGGACGAGGCTGAGGTCCACCAGAAAACCATTTTCGGTGAGCAGCATCTTCCCGGCACCACCACCCTGATCAAGGAGTGGTTCTCCCGTCACACCATTCTCCGTGACAACGCCACCGCTGAGGACCTGACGGATTACCTGAACCAGCTTCAGGCAGTTGCGGAGGAATGCACCCATTTTGTTCCCGTGTCCGTTGCCTCCAACTCCCGGAATGAAAACGGCGAGGTAGTTTTCGGCATGAATGATGCCGCCGGTGTATTTGCCACCTGGCCCGGCACTCTGGGCATTGCCGCCGCAGTGAAAGGCAGCGGTATTTCCGTAGCGGACCACTGGGCTGAAGCCATCCGCAGAAGCTGGAATGCCTGCGGTCTGCGCAAGGGCTATATGTACATGGCTGACTGCATGACCGACCCCCGCTGGCAACGTACCTTCGGCACCTTCGGTGAGGATCCCGCCCTGATCTGCCAGATCATGGAGCATATCATCCCCCGGATTCAGGGCTCCGAGGCCGGCGTGACAGCCGACGGCGTTGCCGTTACCACCAAGCATTTCCCCGGCGGCGGTGCCCGTGAAAACGGCTTTGACCCCCACTACGCCGCCGGTCAGTGGAATGTGTACGCCACCCCCGGTTCTCTGGAAGCCTACCATCTTCCCGGTTTCCAGGCTGCGGTGGACAAGCACACCTCCTCGATCATGCCCTACTACTCCAAGCCCGCCGCGGAAAAATCCGCCGTTCAGCAGGACCCGGCAGGCAACGACATCCGCTTTGACCCCTACGGCTTTGCCTACAACCGGGTATTCATCCACGACATTCTCCGGGGCCAGATGGGCTTCCGGGGATACATCAATTCCGATACCGGAATCGTCCACAACATGAAGTGGGGCGTGGAGATGCTGGATGAGCCTGAGCGTATCGGCTTTGCCGTTACCAATGCCGGCGTGGACGTCATTTCCGGTCTGTTCGACAATGCCTTCGGACGGGAAAGCTACGACCGTGCCACCAACGGCTATTATGAGACCCATCCCCTGCCCCAGGGCTTCACGCCGGAGATGGTCACCCTGAATGACGAATCCCTGAACCGGGCCGTCTCCAGAACGCTGACCGAAATGTTCCGGCTGGGAATGTTTGAAGACTCCTACCGGGATCCCCAGGCGGCTGTCCAGGCGGTTTCCTGTCCCACCGATTGGGAGTACGCCAATCTGGCCCACCGGCAGAGCGTTGTGCTGCTGAAAAACGACGGCACACTGCCCCTGCGTTCCGATGCGCTCTCCGGGAAGACCGTTTACGCCGAAGTCTTCCACAAGGATCCCCGGCAGGGCGAAGCCGCCACAAAGGCACTGCGGGAAATGCTCCGGGAGCTGACCCTGACGGAGGATCCTGCCCAGGCCGACTACGCGATTTTAATGGTTTCCCCCTCCTCCGGCGAATATTTTAACGCCACGCCCGGCTATCTGGAGCTGGACATCTGCGAAGGCAAGGTCGTTCCCAATGTGGATGCTCAGGGCTTCCCCCTTCCCGAAACCCATCTGGAAACCACGCTTTCCGGTGCCAACCGGATTCCCGACATCGCCAGAGCGGTTCACGCCCGGGGCGGCAAGGTTATCGCCAACATCAACTTCCCGCTGGCATGGCAGGTGGGCAATGTAGAGCCCTGGGTAGATGCCCTTACCGCCGGCTTCGACACTTATCCCAGTGCCGTCCTGGATGTGATGCTGGGCGCTTACGCTCCCACCGGCAAGCTTCCCATGACCCTGCCCAAGGGCGATACTGTCCTGGCAGTCAACGCCCAGGGCATCTGCGTCTCTCCCAACGATGTTCCCGGCTATGACAAGGACCGTTATATGCCCGATTCTCTGAAGGACGAGAACGGAAAGGCCTACGCCTATCGGGATGCCCACGGAAATTACTACGAGCTGAACTTCGGTTTGGAATATCACCATGGCGTATGAGATTCTGAATCCCCAATGGGGCCCACGCCGCCCCATCCGTGGTGTTCTGTTTGATATGGACGGTCTGGTGCTGGACACGGAAAAGCTCTATGCCCGGTTCTGGAAGGAGGCCTGCCGCTTTTACGGCTATCCCATGACCCAGGAGCAGGCCATGCAGATGCGCTCCGCAAACCATACGCTGGGTGCGGAAAATCTGCACCGCTTTTTCGGCCCGGATGTGGACTATGAGCAGTGCCGCCAAAAGCGGATTGAGCTGATGAATGCCTACATCGCTGCCAACGGTGTGGAAGCCAAGGCCGGGATTGTCCCTTTGCTGGACTATCTGGATTCCGTCCAAATCCCTGCTGCCATTACCAGCTCCTCCCCTGCCGACCGAATCCGGCAGCATCTGGGGTCACTGGGACTGCTCCATCGGTTTTGCAGAATCTGCACCGCCTACGATGTTCCCACAGGAAAGCCCGCCCCGGACATTTATCTTTATGGTGCCGCCTCTCTGGGGCTGGCCCCGGAGGAATGTCTGGCGCTGGAGGATGCACCCACAGGCATTGCCTCGGCATACCGGGCAGGCTGCCTTTGCACCGTGATTCCCGATCAGGATCAGCCGGACCGGGATACGCTGGAACGTTGCTACGCCCGGGCGGACTCGCTTCTGGATATTATCGATTTACTGAAGCAGCTCGCCCTGTTCTGAACTGTCAGCCCCGGCAGGGTATTCACAAAGCAGCTAATCCGACCTATGATTACACTCATAGGTCGGATTTTTATATCCATATGTAAATTGGCAGCGCCCTGAAAAAGGGCGCTGCCGGAAGGAATATTACTCCTGCTGATGATTGTGCAGCAACTCGTGGGCTTTCCCCTTAAAGAAGCCGTTGTAGAAAATATCCATCAGGGGATTTTCATTGGATTTCTTGATAGCCATACCGCCGTCCGCCGCATACAGTGCCTGGGTCCGGGTCTCCGCACGGACTGCCTTGGTGCCGCCGATGGGCTGTCCGCCGCCCATGACACATCCGCCGGGACAGGCCATGACCTCGATGAAATGGTAGGATTTCTCCCCGGATTTTACGGCTTCCAGCACCTTTCTGGCATTTGCAAGGCCGGAAGCAACACAGATTCTGACCTCCATGCCATTGTAGGGAATGGAGAACTCCTTGATGCCCTTGTCTCCCCTCACACCACAGTCGGCAATGGCGTTGAGAGTTGCGGTATCGTGTCCGTCTACCAGCCGCCGGAGCACCGCCTCCGTAACGCCGCCGGTGGCGCCGAAGATCACGCCGCCGCCGGAACCGATGCCAAAGGGCATATCACAGGCCTCGCTGGGCATTGTTTCAAAGCTCACGCCGTGGGATTTAATCATGCGGATCAGTTCAGAGGTCGTCAGCACCGCGTCGGTATCCTTTTCGCCGTGGGTATAAGCATCCGGGCGGTAGGATTCCATCTTTTTGGCTGTGCAGGGCATGATGGATACGACAAAGGTCTTCTTGCCCCCGGCATGGGCCTCATCCCGGTAGTAGTCCTTCAAAATCGCGGAGAACATCTGCTGAGGCGAGCGGCAGGTGGAAATATTCTGCTTGAACTCGGGGTATTCATTTTCCACGAATTTCACCCAGGCGGGGCAGCAGGAGGTCAGCAGCGGCAACTTCTCACCCCGGGAGACCCGGTCCAGGAACTCGGCGGATTCCTCCATAATGGTCAGGTCCGCGGTATAGGTTGTATCGAACACCTCATCAAAGCCCATACGATGGAGCGCCGCCACGATTTTGCCCATGGAGTTTTCGCCCTTCGGCAGGCCGAAGGCCTCACCCAGGGCCACACGGACAGCGGGAGCGATCTGGGCAACCACCCGGGTATTGGGGTCTCCCAGGGCGTGCCAGACGGACTCCATGCAATTGCGGATAGTCAGCGCGCCGGTGGGGCATACCACGCGGCACTGACCGCAGGAAACACAGTTTGTCTCCGCCAGAGTGCGGTTGAAAGCCGGTGTAACGGTTGCGTCGGTTCCCCGGTGGGCAAAGCCCAGCACCCCCACGCCCTGGATTTCATTGCACACCCGGACACAGTTGCCGCAGAGGATGCACTTATTGGGATCCCGGACGATGGCATAGGAGGAATGGTCCACAGGCATTTCCTCCCGGTGATTCTGGAACCGGACGTGGTTAATGCCATGCTGATAGGCCAGCTTTTGCAGCGTGCAGTTACCGTGCCTGTCGCAGGTGGTGCAATCCCGGCAGTGGGCTGCCAGCAGCAGCTCAATAATGAGCTTGCGGTGCTTGCGAAGGCGCTCGGTATGGGTATAGATCACCATGCCGTCCCGGGGCTCCTCAGAGCAGGAGGCAAAACACCGACCCCGGTCATCTTCCACGGTGCACAGCCGGCAGGCACCGAACACGCTGAGCTCCGGCTGATAGCAGAGGGTGGGGACCTCGATACCCGCCTTGCGGATAATGCTCAGGATATTCTTTTCGTTGGTAAATTCATACTTTTTACCGTTGATTGTAATGGTACCCATAGTCTCCCCTCCTTATGCTTCCACGTAGATGGCACCGAAGGCGCAGTTATCCTTACAGGCCCCGCACTTGATGCACTTGTCGGAATCGATGGTATAGGGCTTCTTGACCACGCCGGAAATGGCGTTGACAGGGCAATTCCGGGCACACTTGGAGCAGCCCTTGCAAAGATCCGGATTGATAACATAGCGCCGCAGTGCGCTGCACTGCTTGGCACGGCACTTCTTCTGGACAATATGCTCCTCATATTCATCCCGGAAGGTTGCCAGGGTGGACAGCACCGGCAGCGGTGCGGATTTACCCAGTCCGCACAGAGCCATGGTCTGAATCATTTTGGCAAGCTCCTCCAGCGTATCCAGATCCTCCAGCTTGCCCTGTCCGTTCACAATCCGCTCCAGAATTTCCAGCATCCGCTTGGTACCCTCCCGGCAGGGAGTGCATTTTCCGCAGGATTCCCGCTGGGTAAAGCTCATGAAGAACCGGGCCACTTCCACCATGCAGGTATCCCGGCCCATGACCACCATGCCGCCGGAGCCAATGATGGCATTATATTTCTTAACGGAATCAAAGTCCAGAGGAACGTCCAGATGGGCCTCCGTCAGGCAGCCGCCGGAGGGGCCACCGATCTGAACGGCCTTGAATTCAGCGCCGTTTTTCAAGCCGTCGCCGATATCGAAGATGATTTCCCGAAGGGTCGAGCCCATGGGCACCTCGATCAGACCGGTATTTTCAATGGCACCGGTCAGTGAGAAGGTTTTGCAGCCAGGGCTTCCCGGTGTGCCGATGGACCGGAACCACTCAGCACCGTCGAGAATAATCCGGGGCACATTGGCATAGGTTTCCACATTGTTGAGCACCGTGGGCTTCTCCCACAGGCCCTTTTCCACGGTTCTGGGGGGCTTGGTCCGCGGCATACCCCGGTTTCCCTCGATGGATGCGGTCAGCGCCGAGCCCTCGCCGCAGACAAAGGCACCCGCGCCCCGGTTGATGTGCATATGGAAGCAGAAGTCTGTGCCAAGGATGTTGTCACCCAGCAACCCCCGCTCTTCCAGCTGGGCAATGGCATTGCGCAGGCGGAAAACCGACATTGGATACTCCGCCCGGACATAGATATAGCCATTCTCCGCCCGGACAGCGTAGCCGGCGATCATCATGCCCTCAATCAGCTTGAAGGGGTCACCCTCCATGACCGAGCCATCCATAAACGCGCCGGGGTCGCCCTCATCGCCGTTGCAGACCACATAGCGCTCCGTCTCCTTCTGGCGGGCAACCTGCTTCCACTTTCTGCCGGTGGGGAAGCCGCCGCCACCACGGCCCCGGAGGCCAGAGGCATCCACTTCCTCAATCACCTGATCCCGGGTCATCTGCTTCATTGCCTTCTCCAGCGCCCGGAAACCGCCGGCAGCCAGATATTCGTCCAGAGATTCGGCATCAAATTTTCCGCAGTTTTCCAGCACGATTCTGGTCTGCTTGGCAATAAAGGGGATTTCCTCGGGCTGAACATACTTTGTCTCGCCCTTCTGGTAGAGCAGCCGCTCGATCACCTCGTCGCCAAGAACGGATTTTTCAAAAATATCGGCACAGTCCTCGGGGCGGACCTTCACATACTGAATGACCCGACCGTTCTTCTGAATCCGGACCAGAGGGCCAAGCTCGCAGAAGCCCTGGCAGCCGGTTTTCTTTACGCCAACGGTTGCGTCGTCATCGTGACCGCCGCAGGGCGCAAATACCAGCGATACGCCGGGTGTTTCCTTTACCAAACCTTCAAAAATTTCATGTATTCTGTTGGAGCCGGTGGCAATGCAGCCGGTCCCGGAGCAAACCAATATCCGGCAGTCATAGCGCTGAATATCGCTGAGCGCCTGTTCCCGGTTCCGGGACAAATCTTCTGCAGTTTTGATCATCAGCCTTTACCTCTCAATTCTTCAATGAGTGCCAATGCTTTTTCCGGGGTCATGGAGGGGTATACCTGCTCATTCACCATCATTGTCGGTGCCAGACCGCAGGCACCCAGGCAGGACACCGTCTCAACGGTGAAGAGCATATCATCCGTCGTATGCTTCTTCTTGCTCAGACCCAGCTCCTTCCACAGGGCCTCCAGAACAGGCGTTGAATGCCGTACATGGCAGGCGGTGCCGTCGCAGACCTTAATAACATACTTGCCCTTGGCCTCAAAGGAGAAGTTTTCATAAAAGGTCGCCACAGAATAGGCCTTTGCTTCGGTGATTCCGATTTGACCCGCCACATAGCTCAGCAGCTCCGCGGGCAGATAGCGGTATTCCGCCTGAATATCCTGCATAATGGGAATCAGGGATCTCGCATCCCGGACATAGCGGGAGATTATCTCGTCCGTTTTGCGATAGTAGGATGCATCCAGCATAACCGTTTCCTCCTTGATATTGTACTTATTGCACATATTTTCCGCAGTAATTCACCTGGTTCATTATTCATTATAACAGCGCCATCCCGGTTTTTCTATAAGCGAAGATTCCATATTTTTACTTCTTTTTTTGTAATTCCATACAATTAGTCAGAGCTAACCATCTCTTTTTGTTGGCTTTTCCCGAAATATATGATATACTGGCAAAAAACCTTCTGGAGAATGATTATGAAGCGCTTCAATAAAATCTATCTGGAAATTTCCAACCTGTGCAACCTGCGCTGCAGTTTCTGCCCCGGCACCGGGCGGGAAAAGCACGCAATGACCGAGGAGGAGTTTTCTTTTTTGCTGCCAAAGCTCAGGCCCTTCTCGGATTACCTGTACTTTCACCTGATGGGCGAGCCGCTGCTGCACCCCCTTCTTCCCCGTTTTCTGGAGCTGGCAGGCGAGGCAGGCTTCCGGGTCATCCTCACCACCAACGGCACCCTGCTTTCCAGCCGTCAGGACCTTCTCCTGTCGTCTCCCGCTCTCCACAAGGTCAACATTTCCCTCCATGCCTTCGAGGCTAATGATCTGGCGGTTCCCTTCTCCGAATACCTGACCGGGTGCTTTGCCTTTGGTCAGGCCGCTCAGGGCGCGAAAATCATTTCCTACCGACTATGGAACAATGGCGGTCTGGATGAGAAAAACGAAAAAATTCTGAGGGTAATGCACACCTTTTTCCCGGAGGAATGGGTCCGGGAGCGCCGGGGAATCCGGGTTGGACAGCGAATCTATCTGGAATACGGTGACAAGTTCGACTGGCCCGATCTTTCCGCACCGGAGGGAAGCCCTCAGGTTTTCTGCTACGGTTTGAAGGATCAGATTGGTGTACTGGCAGACGGAACCGTTGTCCCCTGCTGCCTGGATCACGAGGGTGATATTCCCCTTGGAAATCTCTTTCACCAGGAGCTGGATGAAATTCTGGAAAATCCCAGGGCAGTTGCCATCCGGGAGGGCTTTTCCCGGGGCTGCGCAGTGGAAGCCCTTTGCCGTAAATGCGGCTATGCCCGGCGCTTCGACTGACCGCACAAAAACCGCCACCCGTCGCTTTTCGCGACCGGGTGGCGGTTCGTCATTTATTCAGCCTTCTCCGGCTTCCGAATGCCGATCAGTACGGCACCGAAATACCCCTTTTCCTTCAAAAATTCCTCCAGACTGTCACCATAATGGTCCGGGCCGGTGGAATTGCGGTAGGTATTGTATCCCACGAAGCCCTCCGGCGTATGCTCCAGCGCAACGAAATGGGCCCCCAGTCTCCAGCCCTTCCGCCAGCGGAAAAAGAGGATCCCGGCATCGGAATTTCGTGCCAAAGTGTCCAGCTTTTTCCGGCGAAACGCCATTCTGACCCGGAAGTTCCACTGCCGGAAGCAGACCGCCGGACCCCACAGGGAGGTTCCCATGTTTCCGTGGATCAGCGGAAGCTGCTGCTCATAGTAGCGGATCAGGTCCTCCGGCTCTGCCCGGAAGCCCATAAGCCGCAGGGCGTTATAGGTAGCAATCCAGCCGCAGCCCGTGGCTCTGCTGGTGCGCAGTCCGTAGCGCCAGCGGTTTTTGGGGATGCTTCGCTGATTATAGATCAGATCCTTCATGGGCTTCCTCCAGTGGATGACGCTCAATGTATGTGTCCAGAATCCGGGCCGCCAGCATAACCATCCGGGTGCAGGGCCTTTTCCTGTAAAACTCCTCCGTCCGGGGAGTAGGTGCCGGATCCGAGGAAGGATTTTTCAGGATTTCCCGGCAGACAATGCTTCCGGCCTCCCGGCGAAATTCTCCCACCAAATCCTGGACCAGCGTATAATGGGCCTTCTTGCTCACGTCGTCCCCCGGTGTGGTATAGCCATAGAGCAGTCCCGCCACCATGAGCATTCCGCTGACCGCCCCGCAGGCCTCCCGCATCCGACCCATTCCACCGCCGAAGGAGGATGCCATTTTTGCGGAAAATTCCGCATCCAGCCCTGTCACATCAGAAAATGCCACTGCTATGGTCTGGGCGCAGTTATAGCCGCCCATAAATAATTCCGCCACCTTCAGCGTGTGATCCATATTTTCCCTCCCGCCGGCATTATCCGATGTATTCCCGCTGGGTAGCGCTGTCCATAACCGCCTTTACCACGTTGGCACAGCAGCGGCGAAGGTCTGCCTGGGTAACGGTGCCGTCCTTAAGGCCCTTGCGCAGCTCCCTGCGGTAGCTTTCGCCGCCGGGCATCAGAAGATCATTACCGGCCTTCATGCAAAGCGCCGTGCTTGCCTTGTCACCGCCGGTGGAGAACCAGTCGGTCATAACAACGCCGTCAAAGCCCCATTCACAGCGCAGCACCTTTGTGCACAGGTCGTAGCTGTTGGGGGACCAGGTGCCATTGACCCGGTTGTAGGAAGTCATAATACTCCTGGCACCGCCCTCCTTCACCGTCAGCTCAAATCCCCGGAGGTAAATTTCCCGCAGAGCCCGTTCGCTCAGATTGCTGCTGACATAGTTGCGGTTGTCCTCCTGATTGTTGCAGGCAAAATGCTTCACCGTTACATAGAAGCCCTCCTCCTGCTGGACACCCCGGATCAGTGCCGAGGCCATCAGGCCCGTGAGTCTGGGATCCTCGGAATAGTATTCAAAGTTGCGCCCGCACAGGGGATTTCTGTGGATATTGATGGCGGGAGCCAGCCAGAACGTACAGCCGTACTCCTTCATCTCCCGGTAGACCGCCACGCCGACCCTGTGCATCAACTCCACATTCCAGCTCTGGGCCAGGGCTGCTGCCACAGGGAATGCGGTCGCGTACTGGTAAAGAGGGGTTCCCTTATCCTGCTGGCCTACCATCATCTTTTTGACGATGCCAGGCAGCGCGTCAAAGGTTGACATTGCCAGATCTACCGCCTTGATTTTCCCCTTGGGGGTCAGCACGGAGCGCTTTTGAATCCGCAGGCCCGCAGGTCCGTCGCAAAGGGCCACATTGGCAAGGCCCCTGTCCCAGAACTTACTGGTCGTATTTCCCACAGAGCCGGGCAGGTCGAACCGCTTTTCTCCGCTAAACATACCGATACCCACAACAATATCCACCATTTCGCTGACCGTCAGCCCGGACAGGAACTTCTGAACCCAGGGGTCGTCGCACTCCTTGGGGGTTGCGTAGTGGAAGCACTGGGTTTCAAAGGCTTCCTCCTCCACAAAAATCCGGGGCAGGCCCGCGGTCAGGCTTTCCGGCTCCCGGGCAGGTGCCGTCAGCTCTTCCACCGGCTCTGCCTGGGGGCAGATATGGTCATGGCTGGAAACACAGATCTCCCGGGCCACATTCAGCGCGCCGATGACCAGCGTATTGCGGGAGGAATTGCCCAGCCGAAGGATGTAATCTCCCGGTTCCAGAAGGAACGCAGCCTTCTCCCCGCTGTAGCTGGCAACGCTTCCCAGATCAAATTCCAGCGTTACCATCTCACGCTGACCGGGAGCCAGTGTTTTCGTCTTTGCGAAGGCCGCCAGGGACTGGTATTCCTTGTGCAGCCGGCCTGCGGGGGCAGAAACGTAGAGCTGGACCACTTCCTTGCCGCTCCACGTATCGCCTGTATTGGTAACCGTCGCCCGGACGGTTGCCTTTCTCCCCTCCATGGTCACGCCGGAGGACTGGATATCAAAGGTGGTATAGCTCAGGCCGAAGCCGAAGGGATAAGCTGGCTCCACATGGAAGCTGTCAAAATACCGGTAGCCTACATAGATGCCCTCCCGGTAGTATTCCTCCTTCAGGTTCCCATTGAGACTGCTGTAGTCTCCGCCGAAGGGGATATCCCCATAGCCTTTGGCCCAGGTATCCGCCAGGCGGCCGGAGGGGGTAATCTGTCCGCTCACCAAATCCGCGAAGGCATGACCACCCTCCGTCCCCAGCTGGCACAGATATACGATGGCATTGATGCCCGGAATTTCATCCGCAAAGGACATATCAATGGCGGAGCCGCAGTTGATAACCAGCAGGAAGTGGGCGTAACGCTCGGCGCAGAGCCGGATATTGGCCTTCTCCGCCTGGCTCAGGCAAAAATCCCCCGGCTCCATCTTCCGGTCACCTCCCTCACCCGCCTGGCGGCTCAGGACATAGATGCAGCTGTCCGTGGCACTGGCATCCACATCCGCCGATGTGATCGCCACACCGTCGATGAAATAGAAGCTGCTGAGCATATTTTCCATAATGGAGGTAACGCTGAAGATATTCATCTGTTTCTTCCGGGCAAGCCGGTTTTCCTTCTCCGCCCGGACCGCCGCCGCTTCACAGCGCCGGAGCCAGTCCTGCGTGGTCACCTGGAAGCCCCGGTTCTCAAGGCCCTCCAGAATGGTTACGGAGCGCCGCTCGTTCACTTCCCCGGAACCGGTGCCGCCCTTGACGGTCATGGACGCGCCGGGACCGTAAAGCGCCACCTTTTTTGTTTGGAAAGGCAGGGTGCCATCGTTTTTCAGAAGCACCATGCCCTCACAGGCTGCCTCGTAGGCTACCCGCAGATTGTCCCGTTCCCGCTGGCTGACCCCATCCGAACGGCTCGCTTTGGTAAACAGTTCCATTTCTATCTCCTCCAGTTTATTTCTTCCTTTGTCCGCTCCCGTGCTGTTTTTCAGTCCAGTCTTGCTGCTATTTCATCGAGAATCCGGTGTGCCGCCTCCTCCTTGGTCATAAGAGCCAGCTCACGTTCACCGTCCCGTGTAATCAGGGTGATAATATTCGTATCCGTTCCGAAGCCGGCACCGCTGGCACGCAGGCTGTTGGCACAGATCATGTCACAATTCTTGGCGGCAAGCTTTTTCCGGGAATTTTCCAGCACACAGTCCGTCTCCATGGAAAAGCCACAAAGGAACTGACCCGGGCGCTTGTTCTGCCCCAGATATTTCAGGATATCCCGGGTCCGCTTCAGCGGAATCGACAGATCATCGTCGGATTTTTTCATTTTGGAATCTGCCACCACCGCAGGCGTATAGTCGGATACCGCCGCAGCCTTGATGATGATATCCTGCTCCGGTGCCAGCGCCGTCACCGCGTCAAACATATCCCCGGCGCTCTCCACCGGAACCAGCTTCACGAACATGGGCGGCTGTACATCCGCGTGGGCCGCCACCAGAGTGACCTGGGCACCCCGGAGCATTGCGGCCCGGGCCAGGGCGAAGCCCATTTTCCCGGAGGAATGATTGGTAATAAACCGGACGGGGTCGATGGCCTCCCGGGTTGCCCCGGCGGTGACCAGAACCTTCTTGCCGGACAGGTCCTTTTCCCGGGCGATTTCCTTCAGAATGTAGGCCAGCAGGGTCTCGGGCTCAGGCATCTTCCCCTCACCGGTATCGCCGCAGGCCAGATACCCGGAGGCGGGCTTGATAATCTCATAGCCAAAGCGCTCCAGCTTCTGCAGATTGTCCTGGACGATGGGGTTGCGGTACATATTGGTATTCATGGCGGGAGAAAGGATTTTTTTGCAGGTGCAGGCCATGACCGTTGTTGTCAGCATATCATCGGCAATGCCGTTTGCCAGCTTGCCGATTACGTTGGCGGAGGCCGGGGCAATCAGCACCACATCCGCCTGCCTGGCGATGGAAACGTGCTCCACATTGAATTGAAAATTCCGGTCAAAGGTATCCATGAGGCACTTATTGCCCACCAGCGTCTCGAAGGTGATGGGATTGATGAAATTGGCAGCGTTCCGGGTCATCAGCACATGGACATTGGCGTGAAGCTTTTTCAGCATACTGGCCAAATTGGCAATTTTATAGGCAGCGATGCTTCCGCTGACCCCCAGCACCACAGTTTTTCCTTGCAGCATATCGGTTTGCTCCTTTGCTTGTTTCTTTCCGCTATTGTAGCACAAAAAAATCCAAAAAGATATATGGATTTTTCCTGTTCCCGTGATATAATATGGACGATTGCGCTATATCCCCTTCCGCAGGGAATGGCAGCATCCAATTCAAGGAGGATTTCCATATGAACACCACCTTCAAGCCCAGAAAGCTGACGCTTCTGGGACTTCTGACCGCACTGCTTCTTGTAATGTCCATGACCCCTCTGGGATATCTGAACATCGGCCCTCTTGCCATTTCCTTCAATATGATCCCTGTTGCCATTGCGGCTGTAGTTCTCGGCCCCCTTGGCGGTGCGATATTGGGCGGAGTTTTCGGAATAACCAGCTTTCTGCAGTGCCTCGGCATTGGCGGCACCAGTGCTATGGGTGTGATTTTGTTTGAAATCAACGGATTTTTCGCATTTATTCAGCGCTTTATTCCCCGTCTTTTTGCCGGTTTTCTGGTGGGGCTGCTGAACCGGGCCTTTCATCGTGCCGGCCTTCGGTCCGTTGCCTACTATCTTTCCGGCTTCTTCGCTGCTTTTCTGAACACGGTACTGTTCATGTTGGCGTTGGTTCTTCTGTTCGGTCACACTGCCTATGTTCAGGAGCTGATTGCCGGTCGGAATATCATCGTCTTCATCTGCGCCTTTGTGGGCATTAACGCAGTGGTGGAAATGGCGGTCTCCACCTTCATCACCGGAGTCGTCTGCAGGGCTCTGGAAAAAGCAAGGCTGATTGGAGGATAACTATGGTTCTTGCTGCTGATATCGGCAATTCCAACGTGGTGGTTGGATGCTTCGAGGGAGAAGACATCCTGTTCGTGGAGCGGCTTGCCACCAACCGCAACGCCACCGCTCTGGAGTACGCCGTTTTAATGAAAACTGTCCTGGAATTTCACAGTCTTTCCGGAAAGACCTTTGACGGAGGCATCGTCTCCTCGGTGGTCCCCACCGTCACCGGCATGGTGACCCAGGCAATTGAGAAGCTCATCGGCAAACGCCCCCTGGTGGTGGGCCCCGGATTAAAAACCGGCCTGAAGCTTCGGCTGGACAACGCCGCCCAGCTTGGCAGCGACCGGGTCGCTGACGCTGTGGCTGCCACACACTACTATCCCTGCCCGCTGATTATTATTGATATGGGCACCGCCACCACCATTTCCGTAGTGGACAGAGACCGGAATTTTATTGGCGGGATGATTATGCCCGGGCTTCGGATTTCCATGGATGCGCTGGCCTCCCGAACCTCCCAGCTGCCCCAGATTAGTCTGGACACACCGAAGAAAACCATCGGGCGCAGCACTGTGGAATGTATGCGAAGCGGCCTGATTTTCGGAACCGCGGCCTCCATTGACGGAGCCATTGCCCACATTGAGGAAGAGCTGGGATACCCCTGTACCGTAGTCAGCACCGGGGGCTTGTCCAAATTGGTAACGCCCCACTGCAAGCGGGAAATTATCTGTGACGAAAAGCTTCTGCTCAAGGGCATGATGCTTCTGTATTACAAAAATCAGCCCTGATTCCCCGGAGGACACTATGATCTATACTGTCACCCTGAACCCGGCAGTTGACAAAACGCTGGTTATCCGGGATTTTTCCCTTGGCGCGGTAAACCGCGTCCTGTCCCAGCGTATCGACCCCGGCGGTAAGGGAATCAATGTATCTCGGGTGATCCACACCCTTGGCGGGGAGAGCATTGCCGCAGGCCTTTTAGCCGGTGAAAGCGGCGCTTTCATTCAGCGCAGCCTGAATGGAACCGGAATTTCCTGTCATTTTCTGCAGTTTCCCGGACAGACCCGTACAAATTTAAAAATTACGGACCCGGTAAGCGGCATCTGCACAGATATCAATGAAGCCGGTGATCCGGTCAGCCCTGAAGCACTTGACGAGCTTCTTTCTTCGCTGCGCCGGATGGTTCAGCCGGAGGATATCGTGGTTTTGTCCGGCAGTCTGCCGAAGGGCGCGCCGGAAACCCTCTATGCCGACTGGATCTCCGCCCTGCGCAGGCAGCGTGTGCGGGTCCTTCTGGATGCCGACGGCGCTCCCCTCCGGTATGGGCTTTTGGAGGCTCCCCATGGGGTAAAACCCAACCATCAGGAGCTGGAGCGGCTCATGGGTCATCCTCTGGAAACCCGGGAGGCCCTTGCAGACGCAGGGCAGCAGCTTCTTTCCGCCGGTGTCCGCCTGGTCTGCATCTCTCTGGGGGCCGACGGCGCGCTGCTGGTCACTTCTGATGGCACCTGGTATGCCCCCGGGATAAAGGTTCCGGTGCGGGGAACCGTAGGCGCGGGAGATTCCATGGTTGCTGCCCTGGCTCTCGGGCTTCAGCAGGGACATTCCCCGGAGCAGAGCTTCCGTATGGCTATGGCTGCTTCTGCCGCCTCCGTTTCCCTGCCCGGTACGCAGCCCCCAAGCCGGGAGCTTATCCGGTCCCTGATGGACCAGGTTTCCCTTGTCTCCCTTCCCTGAGCCCCGGATTGCGGGCCGGGAAAGCCGCCTTCTCTTTTCATACAAAAGCACCCCATTTGTCAGATAGTATACCATACTGTCTAACAAATGGGGGGCAGTTCACTTCATCCGGGTTCTCTTTGATTTGGATTTAGAAAAGCAGTAATGCGATTGCAGTGACAACACCCAGCACTGCCACAACCATGGGGCCAAAGCAGCCGCAGCATCCCACCGGGCGGGGCAGTCTCCGCTCCCACCGTCTCATCGGCGGATGGTGTCCCATCATTGGCTGGGGGCCTCTGGGTGGTCTGGGTGGACCTCCCGGGAAGCCGCCATGAGGGCCACCTCTTCCACTGGGACCTCCATTTCTTCCGGGACCGGGCATATTCATTCCTCCTTTGGGTTTTCTTTTATTTTTGCGCCATTTTTTGAAGGATAAATGAACAAGCCCCTGCTTTTACACTTTTTTCATATTTATCTGCCCTGTATAAGTCCCTCCGCCAGCAGCATTACCGCCATATGCAGGGGATAAAACAGGTAAAACGCCCATTTTACGCCGGGATATGTGGTACCTTTCCTCCCGGAATAGAGCGAAATGGGAATAAAGGCAGCCACAGAAAATACCTGTACCGGCATCTGCGCTCCCAGTATTGGGACCGTAGCTCCGCCCATCAGCCAGGACAGGGCAAAAAGCCCCAGAAGCTGCCTAGCTTTCTCATGTTTTTTCTCTGCGGTCACCGCAAACAGGGCAATGAGCGCCACTCCCCAGCAGCCATAATCCACCCGCAGAAGCTCAGCGCCGAAAAAGCAAACACACAGCGGCAGCAAAAAACCGAATCGCTTCTCTGCTCTGGCCCACAGAATCATCAACAGGCCCAGCAGCAGGGTAACTATTACACTCTGGTGCTCCCAGGTCAGTTTCCCAAAAAACAGCAGATCAAAAGGAATCTCCGAAAGCAGCGCCCCCAGGAAAAGCCGCAGTGCGTATTTCTTCGGGTCCCGGGTGTAGGCAGCACCCTCAACGAGCAAATAGCAGTAAATCGGAAACGCGAGCCTTCCCAGAATTCGCAAAAGCATACATTCCGGAAAGAATACTGCGCCCACATGGTCGAGCAGCATGGACACGCAGGCGATTCCCTTCAGGCCCTCCTGGGACAGGTTTTTTGGTGCCATATTATCACCTCTTTTTGATTTTATCACATTTTCTCCTATCTGGAAAGGGAAAAGCGCAAATTGTGATTGCTTTTTTCCAAAACTTCGTGTATAATATTTTACGGTTCTTTCGATGCGGGTGCCGCTGGCTGCCTTTGGCGCACAGTGCCTGCATTCCGAAGCGCATATCCCCCGGGTGTGGCCCAGTTGGTAGGGCACTTGATTTGGGTTCAAGACGCCGGGAGTTCGAATCTCCCCACTCGGACCA
>CAZDFB010000011.1:0-37088 GCA_964504605.1 uncultured Oscillospiraceae bacterium
TTTCGTGTGCAAATTTACGAAACCGCAGAGAAATACATTTTTCGATGAAGAGTGTCATTGTGCCGTAATTTACCGTTTCGTGGCAATATTTTTCAAATCCGATAACTTCTTCACCCATCCCACAATGCTTGCATTACAAAGCAAAAAACAGGCACTTTTCAACCCTTAAACGCACAAAAACAGGCGACGCCCAACCAAAGTTGAATGTCGCCTGCTTTCTTGTCCAATCCTGTTTGCAGCTGCCGATTTCGTAATTTTCTCAAATTACTGTCTTATCAGCACACAGCAAAAGCGGGGCGGGTTTTTGCGCGCAATTTGAACCGGTTAGTGTGCAGCTGATTTTTTGCCGAGGGAATCGATGGTTTGCATATTCTGAAAGTAGAATTCAAAGCCCGCCAGGGTTTCCTGCTCGCTTTGACATTGAACATTGATCTGCGCGAGATGCTCTCCTGCGTCCTGCATTTCCTCCTCGGTGAGGGGGCGGTCGAGGCTTATGAGGACGTAACGAATGGTGGGCACTCGCAGAATATGGGACTTCGCCTCCTCGTAAGAGGTGTAAATGCCGATGGCTTCCAGTCCGTGGCGTTTTGCGGTTGCGGCAATCTTTTCTCCGAGCTCCCGCGTCTGCGCGGCGATCACGGCTTGCGCGTATACGGGACCACGCCCGAGCAGCGCGTCAGTCGTCACTTCAAAATAGTCCGCCAAAGCGCAGAGCATCAGAAGATCGGGGAAGGTATATCCGTTTTCCCACTTGGAAACAGCTGCGGCGGTTACGCCAAGCTGAGCGGCCAGCTCCTCCTGGGTGACATTCTTTTTCCTGCGAAGGGCGAGATATTACTGCCAAGATTCATTTGGGTTACTCCTTCGTGATGGATTACAAAGACCTTTGCTGCCATTATTCTAGCACAGAAGTGAAGAACGCACAATCGAGCGTTCGGCAAGAAGTCTTTCCCATCGGTTAAGTCCGCCCGAAAAGGGGGCGGGCGACACGCTTATACAGCAGCAGCGTCAGTATGGAAACCAGAGTACCCTTGATGAGATTCAGGGGCGCCACGCAGATCATGACAAAGGTGGCAACATTATGGATATTTCCGTTGATTTTGGAGCCTGCGGCAATGATCTGCTCCAGAGGCCACTGATAGAGCTCCGCGTATTTCGGCAGCAGATAGACGGCGTTGAAGGCGGTGCCCAGAATCGTCATGACCAGCGTGCCCAGAATCAGGCCCAGAACAGCGCCGTATTTGCTCTTGTGGACGTGATACCAGATGGTGGCGGGGAGGACAAAGAAGCAGCCCAGGACGAAATTCGCGAAATCCCCCACAAAGGCGGTGGAGGTGCTTTTCAGCATGAGCTTCAAAAGAATTTTCACACCCTCACAGGAGACCGTGGCGCTGGGACCAAGGAAGAAGCCGCACAGCAGCACCGGAAGCTCGGAAAGGTCCAGCTTGTAAAAATCCGGGGCCAGGAAGGGCAGGGGGAAATCGAATATATGCAGCACCGCCGCCAGAGCACCGCAGATGCCGATAATGCTGATCCGGCGGGCGGGTGTGACGGTCCGCTTTTGGGGCATAAAACGCTCGGTAAACCGTGCCAGCAGGCCGATGGCAAGGATGATTCCAAGGCAGACCAGCACAAAAAGCAGATTCTCCCTTGCTTTTTCTAAAAGTGTTCCCATAAAAGCACCTCTTTCGTAAAAAAATCCGCTCTGTGTGTATAATGACACCCAGAGCGGGAAAACGCAAGCATTTGCGTATCTTCTTTCATCCAGACTGTACTGTCGGTACCGGAATCACACCGGTTCGGCGCAAGCGCTCGCGGACTATACCGCCGGTGGGGAATTTCGCCCCGCCCTGAAGATAACCGATTCAATTGAATTAAGAATATCATGTTTGCCGCGGCTTGTCAAGAATGGCGTTTTGTGATAAGATTCAGGTAGTCTCCGGTGCCGCAGACGGGTCAGTGGGCGGGACTGTGGACTCCTGGGCCTGGGACATCCGGAGAGTCCGGATCCGTCCGCCGGGGGCCGTATCGGTGATGTCACCACCGATGACCTGATTTTTGTAGATCAGGAGTGTGGCGTATACCGGCTCCGTGGCACCGGGGTAATTATTGACCTTGTAAACATAGCGCATGGCATTCTTCCCGGCGTATTGACTCAGGTCGTAGCCCTGACTTTTTTGCAGGGCGTTGTAGCGGTCGAAAACTTCGGTGGTTTTGGATGGAATTTTTACCTGGCTGGATTCCACCGGGGAGGCAGCCACATCCCAGCCCAGATCGGTCAGAAATTTGACCCGACCGTCATTGGACGACAGCCCCGGAGCACTGGCGGCTTCCGAACCGCTTCCCAGCAGCCCGATCAGTGCGAGAATCACCAGAACAATGCCGCCCAAGATAAAAATTGCTTTTTTTAAATCGACCTTTGCGGTCATAACCATCATAGAGGACCCCTCCTGTTCCATGTCATTGGCACTACAGCCTATTCGGGCCGGGAGGGAGAAAGAACGGAGGAAATATGGAACGGTTGGATAAATTTCTCTGCGACAGTGGTGCCGGCACCCGGAGCCAGGTAAAGGCCATTTTAAAGGAGGGCCGTGTTACCGTGGATGGACGCGTGGAGCGGGACGGCTCCCGAAAAATCGACAGCGCGGCCCAGACCGTTTGCCTGGATGGGGCTGTCCTGGGCGGAATGCGGCGGGTGGTGCTGATGCTGAATAAGCCGGCTGGCTATGTCAGCGCCACGGAGGATCCGGTGGAGCGGACGGTCATGGAGCTTCTTCCGCCGGAAATGAAGCACCTGGAGCTGAAGCCTGTGGGACGGCTGGACAAGGCCACGGAGGGTCTTCTCCTGTTTACCAATGACGGGGAGCTTCTGCACCGGCTGATCTCTCCCAAAAAGGAGGTCCCCAAGGTCTATTATGCCCGGCACGAGGGCACGGCGGATGCTGAGGATGTGGCTGCCTTTGCTCAGGGGCTGACCCTTCGGGACGGGACGCGATGCCTGCCGGCAAAGCTGGAGCCCATAGGCCCCGGAGAGAGCCTGGTAACGGTGTGTGAAGGAAAATACCACCAGGTCAGGCGGATGATGGCATCCCGGAACCGGACGGTGCTGTATCTGGAGCGGCGGCAGGAGGGACCTCTTTCACTGGACGGACTGGAGCGGGGCAGGACCCGGGAGCTTACCGGGGAGGAGATTGCCGCGCTGGAGGGCTGAGCCTGCGGGCAATTACAGTCATTTTGACAGGCAAACCGGCGGCCTGACCGGGGAAAAACCGGAGACGGTTGGAATATTACCTAAAAAAACGACCAATTTTTGCAATAAAATGTCAAATGGTACTTGCAAAATGTGCAAAACCTTAGTATAATAACAGAGCAATTTTGTGGAATGCGCATTTATGCAAGATTCTAAGGAGGCCTGGAAAATGTCCAACAGTGTTTTTCAGAGTGTGATCGTACAGTTAAAAGATATTTCAGACCGTACCTTTGGCGTCATCGATACCGAGGGCTGTGTGGTTTCCTGCACCGATATGTCCCTGCTGGGTGAGCGCTGGGCGGACGCGGCACTGAAGGTGGGCAACGCTTCGGATAATGTTGTCACCTTCGGTCAGAAGAGCTTCAAGGCAATTGTGGGCAACTCCAATTACTTTGAGTACGCCGTTTTCTGCTCCGGTGATGATGAAACCGCCCGCAGCTTCTGCATTATGGCGTATATCGCCCTGAATGATGCCAAGACCTTCTATGAGGAAAAGCACGACCGGGGCACCTTCGTCAAGAATATTATCATGGACAATATCCTCCCCGGTGATATTTATATCCGGGCCAAGGAGCTCCACTTTGCCACCGATGCGCCCCGGGCGGTGTTCCTGGTGCGGCAGGTGGGCCACTGCGATGTGGCTACGGTGGATGTGCTCAGCGGTATGTTTGGCGACAAGCTGCAGGATTTCGTCCTTTCCGTCAATGAGACGGATATTGCCGTTGTAAAGCAGATCAGCGGTGCCACTACCTCCGAAGATCTGGAGAAGATGGCTGCTGCCATGGAGGAGACACTGAAGACCGAGCTGCGGATCAAGACCGTAATCGGCATCGGCACCATCTCCGACCACCTGCGGGAGCTGGCTGACTCCTACAAGGAGGCCCAGACCGCTATCGACGTGGGCAAGGTCTTCGACACGGAGAAGAGCATCATCAATTATGAGAATCTGGGCATCGGACGTCTGATTTATCAGCTGCCCACCACCCTTTGTGAGATCTTCCTCAGCGAGGTCTTTAAGAAGAACTCCATTGATTCTCTGGATCAGGAAACGCTGTTCACCATCAATAAGTTCTTTGAGAATAACCTGAATGTTTCGGAAACCTCCCGGAAGCTCTTTGTCCACCGTAACACCCTGGTGTACCGGCTGGAGAAGATCAAGAAGCTTACCGGTCTGGATCTGCGGCAGTTTGACCATGCCATCGTGTTTAAGGTGGCGCTGATGGTCCGCAAATATCTGAGCAGCCGCGAAATGCGCTGACAGCAGCCTTCCTACGGGACCGCGCCCGCCGCGGTCCCGTAGTTTTTGTTCGAAGGGAAATCTTAAATTACCGTGAATCCGTGTTTTTTGCGTGGTTTTCGATTGACAACCTTCTTACAATGTGTTACAATTCGGTTACACTATGAGCAGAGGTATGTAGATATGATAGAATTTACTGACGTAGTTAAATGCTATGCCCAGGGCAACAAGGCCCTGAACGGCGTCTCTATGCAGATCGAAGACGGTGAATTTTGCTTCCTGGTGGGCCCCTCCGGCTCCGGCAAGTCCACCATTATCAAGCTTATCACCGGAGAGCTTCAGCCCACCTCCGGCACTGTCCATGTCAATGGCTATTCCCTGGAGCGGATCCGCAAGCGGGAGATTCCCTACCTGCGGCGCACCGTTGGCGTGGTGTTTCAGGATTTCCGGCTGATCGATAATATGACCGTCCATGAAAATGTCGCCTTCGCCATGCGGGTCATCGGTGCCCGGGAGAAGGAAATCAAGGAGCGGGTTCCCTATGTTCTGGAGCTGGTCGGACTGGAGAATAAGAAGAACCGTCACCCCGGCGAGTTGTCCGGCGGTGAGCAGCAGCGTCTGGCTATCGCCCGGGCGCTGGTGAACAATCCGTCCACCATCATCGCTGATGAGCCCACCGGCAATCTGGACCCTGCCAGAGCCCTGGAAATTATGGAGCTTCTGCAGGAAATCAACAATCTGGGCACCACCATGCTGGTGGTTACCCACGCGCAGAATCTGGTGGAGCGCTTTAATAAGCGGGTCATTGCCATCGATGAAGGCGTGATTGTCAGCGACAATGGGGAGGAGAGCAGCAATGAAGATCAATAATATCGGTTACCTTTTGAAAGAGGGCATCCGGGGCATTTTCCTCCACGGCTTCATGTCCTTTGCCGCCGTGTGCGTCACGGTGGCCTGCCTGCTGATTGTGGGCAGCTTTTCCATCCTGGCTTATAACCTGGATATCATGGTGGAGGACCTGAACCAGACCAATGAGATCATGGTTTACATTGACGAGACTCTGGCTGATGCGGAGGCCAAGTCCGTCCACACCAAAATCAATACCCTGGACAATGTGCTCCAGGCAACCTTCGTCTCCCGGGAGGAGGCCCTGGCAAACTTTATCGAAGCCCACGACGGCGACCCGGCCTTCAGCGGCGTGGAGCCCACTGATCTGCGGCACCGTGTGGTCGTGACCCTGATCGACAATAAGCTCATGCAGGAGACGGAGTCTGCTATCAAGCAGATTCCCGGCGTAGCCGGTACCAAGGCGGAGTATGAGCTGGCAGAGGGCTTTACCACCATTCAGGACATTCTGCACATGGTGTCCTTTGCGATGATCGCGGTGCTTCTGGTGGTCAGTCTGCTGATTATTTCCAATACCGTTAAGCTGGCGATGTACGACCGACGGGATGAAATTTCCATCATGAAAATGGTGGGTGCTACCAACGGCTTTATCCGTCTGCCCTTCATCGTGGAGGGCTTTACCTTGGGCATGATGGGTGCCGCACTGGCCTTTGGCCTGCTGTGGGTGGTTTACGATGCCATGGTGGCCCGGGTGGGTGCTATGGACTCGCTGCAGCTGTTTACCTTTGTGCCCTTTGATACGCTGCTGGTGCCGATGATTGCTGTGTTCGGCGCAGCCGGTATGTTTGTCGGTATCGTGGGCAGCTGGACATCGATCCGGAAATTTATGGATGTGTGACCCCTTACAAGGAGAAAATTATGAGACAGAAAAAACTGAGGACAAAGCTGCTGTCGGCCCTTCTGGCCGTGGTGCTGCTGTTCAGCCTGATGCCCAATCAGGCCGAGGCCGCGTCTTCCAGCGTGATCAAGGAGCAGCTGGACGAGCTGAAGAATCAGAAGTCTGAGCTGGAGGCCGAGATCAAAGCACTTCAAAAGCAATATCAGGCCAATGAGAACGAGATTCTGGACCTGGTATCCCAGAAGGATATCATTGACCAGGAGGTCGCGCTGCTGACGGCCCAGATTCAGAATATCAACAACCAGATTTCCGCCTACAGCCTTCTGATTGCGGATAAGCAGGACGAGCTGGACGATGCCCAGGCCCATCTGGCGCAGCTGAACGAGAAGAACAAGGAGCGGATCCGCACCATGGAGGAGGAGGGCAGCCTGTCGTACTGGGCTGTCATCTTTGAAGCCAGCAGCTTCTCTGACCTGCTGGACCGGATCAGCATGATGCAGGAGATTGCCGCGGCGGACAGACAGCGGCTGGAGGAGCTGCGGACGGCGGCAGAGGTCGTCACAGCGGCCCAGCAGGAGTTGGAGACGGAGAAAACCGCTCTGGAGACTACCCGGGAGGAGCTGAACCAGACCGAGACTGAGCTGGCCTCCAAGCGTGAGGAGGCGGACGAGCTTCTGCGCAAGCTTATTGCCAAGGGCGAAGAGTTCCAGCAGCTGATCGATGAATCGGAGGATCTGCAGAATGAGCTCCTTCTGGAAATTGCCCAGAAGGAAAAGGATTACAAGGACGCCAAGTATCAGGAGTGGCTGGCAACCTACGTTCCGCCCACTACCTGGCCCTCGGACGACACCACCCCCAGTTCCGGTACCGTTTCCAAAGAGGGCTGGATCAAACCCGTTCCCTATTACACGCTGACCAGTGCCTTCGGTATGCGGATCCATCCCATCCAGAAGGTCTGGAAAATGCACAATGGCGTGGATCTTGCCTGCTCTCAGGGCACGCCGATCTATGCGGCCCGCAGCGGCAAGGTCACGGTGGCCTCCTATCAGGCCGGCGGCGCGGGATATTATGTTTCTATTAACCATGGCGACGGTTTTTCGTCAATTTATATGCACATGACCCATTATATTGTTAGTGCCGGGCAATATGTGAGCCAGGGCCAGGTAATCGGGTACGTCGGCTCCACCGGCGGCTCCACCGGACCTCATCTTCACTTCGGCATTGCAAAGAATGGTTCCTATGTCAATCCTATGCAGTACATAGGATGAGAGCCCTAGAAAGGAGTGCTTTATGAAAGACCGTAAAAAACTCATATCCATTTTAGCCGGCTTCATGGCCGGAGTCCTGATTTTGACGCTGCTGCTGAGCATTATCCCCGTGGCAAACGCCGCCTCCTCCAGCGAGATCCGGGGCCAGATCAACGAGCTGAAGGCCCAGCAGGAGGAGCTGGAAAGCCAGAAGGAGGACCTGAAAAACCAGTACGAGGAGACGGAGGACGAAATCGCCAATCTGGTTTCCGAGAAGTACGTCATCGATCAGGAGATTACCATTCTCTATGGTCAGATTGATAATATTAATCAGCAGATCGCTGCCTACAGCCTGCTCATTGCGGACAAGCAGGACGAGCTGGAGGAGGCAGAGGACCGCCTGCAGGAGCTTACCGAGAAAAATCGGGAGCGGATCCGCACCATGGAGGAAGAGGGCAGCCTTTCCTACTGGTCGGTGCTGTTCCAGGCCAGCAGCTTTTCGGACCTGCTGGACCGGCTGAGCATGGTGGAGGAGATTGCGGCCTCCGACAGGCGGCGGCTCCAGGAGATGAGCGAGGCAGCCGAGGCGGTTGCCGCTGCCCGGGATGACCTGGAGGCGGATAAGGCAGAGCTTGAGCTGACCCAGGGCGAGCTGCTGCAGACCCAGGAGGAGCTGGACGTAAAGCGGGCGGAAGCCGACGCGGTGATTCAGGAGCTTCTGGACAAGTGCGAGGAGATCGAAGGACTCTACGAGGAGCTGGAAAAGGAAGACGAGGATCTCATGCAGGAGATCGCGGAGCTGGAAAAGGCCTATACACAGGCAAAACGCCAGGAGTACCTGGCCTGGCTGGCAACCTCCGAAACCACTACCGCACCCACCACCGCGCCTCCTGCCAACACAGGCGGAAATGGGGGAAGCGGCGGCACGGGAACCAACAATGGCACCGGAAGCACAGGCAATACCTCCGGAGTATACTGGATGGTACCGTGCTCTTATGTGTATGTCAGCAGCCGCTTTGGCAGCCGGGAGCAGCCCACGGCTGGCGCATCCACCTATCACCAGGGCGTTGACCTGGCGGCCCCTGCCGGTACACCGATTTATGCAACCCGGTCGGGCGTGGTGACCATTGCTCGCTCCAGTGCGTCGGCAGGTAACTACGTTACCGTTAACCACGGCGACGGTTACTCCTCCGTGTATATGCATATGACAAATTATGTGGTCAGCGTGGGCCAGTATGTGAGCCAGGGACAGCTGATTGGCTATGTGGGCTCCACCGGTATCTCCACCGGCAACCACCTGCATTTTGGCATTGCCAAGAACGGTACATATGTAAACCCTGCTGAATATGTGAATCTGAGCTGATAAAATTCCCACAGCCCGTCAGGGCTGTGGGAAAGATTTCTATCATGCGGTCAGGGGAAAAAGGGAAAATTCCCGGGAGAAAGCCCCCGATCCAAGCTCTTTTGTGGAAGGATATGTGATGAAATGAAAAAGGTGTGGAAATTTCTTTCCTATGTTCTGGTGGCGGTGCTGGCTTCCGTGACCACCCTGGCCTTTGCCGGCGGCGCTGTCCAGACAGGCACGGCTGGCAGCGCCCAGAGCAAGCTTGACCAGCTGGAAGCGCTGATTCAGAGCCGCTTTGTGGGTGAAGCAGACCAGACCGCCATGGAGGATGCTGCCGCCAGGGCCATGATTGCCGCCCTGGGGGACCGCTGGAGCTATTATATCAGTGCGGCGGATTATCAGGCCTATGTGGATGATGTCAATAATGCCTATGTGGGTGTTGGCATAACCATCCAGAAAAACGGAGAGGAACCGGGCTTCCGGATTATCAAGGTCACCGCCGGCGGTCCCGCGGAGGAGGCCGGTCTGCTGGTGAATGACCAAATTGTTGCGGTGGGCGGAACCGATGCCCGGCAACTGACCTCCGATGAAATCGGAACCCTTGTCAAGGGCGAGGAGGGAACCCGGGTGGAAATCACCGTTGTCCGGGACGGTGCGGAAAAGAGCTTTTCCGTGGAGCGCCGCACAATCCATGTCCCCGTTGCCACGGGCCGGTTGCTGGAAAATAACATCGGACTTGTGTCTATTTCCAATTTCCACGCCGACTGCGCGGAGCAGACCATTGCCGTAATCGAGGATCTCCGAAGCCGGGGAGCGGCAGCACTGATTCTGGACGTGCGCTACAATGGCGGCGGCTATGCCCAGGAAATGGTGGACCTTCTGGACTATCTGCTGCCGGAAGGACAGCTGTTCCGGACGGTGAATTACGCGGGGAAAGAGGAAGTGAGCTATTCGGACGCGGAATATCTGGATATGCCCATGGCTGTGCTGGTCAATGGCAGCAGCTACTCCGCGGCCGAATTTTTCGCGGTGGCCCTCCGGGAGTATGAGGCCGCTGTGGTAGTAGGTGAACAAACCGTGGGGAAGGGCTACTATCAGGTGAACTATCAGCTCAATGACGGCTCGGCGGTCAGCCTGTCCATTGGGGAGTATTTTACCCCCAACGGGGAGAATTTGGCGGGAATCGGTATTACACCGGATATTTTGGTAACGGTGGATGAGGAAACCGCAGCCGGAATCTATGCGGGCACCCTGGATCCCCGGGAGGATCCCCAGATCCAGGCAGCTGTGGAAGCCCTTCTGGGTGACTGAAGGAAAAAAGCGTACTGCCCCGGGGCAGTACGCTTTTTGGGGTAGAATCAGGGGGGCGATGAAAACATCGTCCCCCTGATTTTATTTGTGCTTTATGCCTGCTCATCGGGGAAGGTGTACTTGGCCTTGTAACGGGCGAAGCGCTCGGCAAAGGCGGCGCTTTCGTGAAGCTCGCCGGCCTTCAGCGCATTGAGGTACTCGTGGGCCTCCAGCTTACCTTCTGCGACCTGAATCATCTCGATGGCAACGTTGGAGCAGTGGTCAGCGGTACGCTCGCAGGCAGTCAGCAGATCCTCCAGAACGAAACCGTATTCTACGGTGCAAAGACCGTCCCGCAGACGGCGGACATGGCGGCTCTTGACCTCCCGGACCAGAACATCCACCACCTGCTCCTGGGGCTCGACGGTGATGGCCTTCTCTAGGTCAAAGTCCGCGTAAGCGTCCACGGTGCGGTGGATGACATCCAGCACAGCCTGCTCCAGAACAGCCAGCTCACCCTTGGCCTGGGAGGAGAAGTTGATCTGCTTGTCCTGAATTTCCTGAGCGGCCTTTGCCACGGCTACGGCGTGGTCCGCAATGCGCTCCACGTCGGAGATGGTGTAGAGCAGCGTGTTCAGCAGCCGATTGCTTTCAACGGAAAGATTGGTGGAGGAGAGCTTGACGAGATAGGTTCCCAGAGCGTCCTCGTAGCGGTCGGTCTGGTCCTCCAGAGCCAGGACCTGATCCATGACAGCCTGATCGTAGTGCTTTGTCAGGCCGATGGCAAGCTCCATGGCCTGGGCTGCGTCAGAAGCCATCTGGCTGGCGATTTCATGGGAGCGCTGCACCGCAACGGCAGGGGTGCCCAGCAGACGGTTGTCCAGCAGCTCCTGCTTCTGGGGGGTCTGCTCCCGGGGGATGATCAAATAGGCAAGCTTTACCAGAAGGCCGTTCATGGGCATGAGCACGCAGGTGGCGGCAACGTTGAAGCAGGTGTGGATCACAGCGATATCCCAGGCAGCCACGGCATCATTCAGGAAGTCCCAGCCGATGAACAGACCCAGACCGTAGAAAACAACCACGAAGATGGAAACGCCCACCACGTTGAACAGAAGATGGACAATGGCGGTGCGGCGGGCATTCCGGTTGGCACCGATGGAGCCCATCAGGGCGGTGACGCAGGTGCCGATGTTCTGGCCCAGGATGATGGGAATGGCGCTGCCATAGGTCACGGCACCGGTAACGCAAAGTCCCTGCAAAATGCCCACAGAGGCGGAGGAGGACTGAATGATGGCAGTCAGTGCAGCACCGAACAGGATACCCAGCAGGGGATTGGAGAAGGAAATCATCAGCTGGGCAAACCAGCTTTCGTGCTTCAGGAAGGCCATGGAGTCACCCATGATGTCCATGCCGGTCATCAGTGCCAGAAAGCCCAGGGCAATGGTGCCGATGCCCTTTTTCTTTTCGCTGCCGGTCATATACAGGATGATGCCGATGGTTCCAATCAGCGGGGCCAGGGTTGAGGGCTTGAACAGCTGGATGATGAAGCTGTCACCCTCCAGATTGCTGAGGGACAGAATCCAGGAGGTGACGGTGGTGCCGATATTGCTGCCCATAATCACGCCGACGGCCTGATGCAGGGTCATAATACCGGAGTTAACAAAACCGACGACCATGACGGTGGTGGCGGAGGAGGACTGAATCACAGCAGTAACGCCCAGACCCAGCAGGAAGCCCTTGAAGACATTGGAGCTCATCTTTGCCAGCAGCGTCTGCAGCTTGCCGCCGGCCTGCCGCTCCAGGGCCTTGCCCATGGTATCCATGCCGAACAGGAACAGAGCAAGACCGCCGAGAAGGGTGATGATGTTGAAAATATAGGTTGTCATATAATATCTCCTTACGGATTTTTCTTTTCTTTGACAAAATATATTATAAAGGAGCCCTTCTGTAAAAACCATGGAATTCAGGTGAAATCTGTGTAAAATCTATGTAAAATAACAGAAGCCGCGGGAGGCTTTCTTATCCCGCGGCTTTCACTATTTTTACTCCCGGCAGATTGCCCACACCCGGACGGGCAGACCGGTGGCCCCCTCCAGCCGGGGCCAAGCCGCTACCAGCACCGCACCGGCTGCCGGAACCAGATCCAGATTTTGCAGAACCTCGATCTGAAGCTTGCCCTTCTCCAGCACATAGCGCTCGCAGGCCAGATCACCGGCGGCCTCCGCCAGCACGGAAGCATCTGTATCCAGCGTCTCGTGACCGTTGGCGGCGGCATTGCGCTCCTCGTAGATATACTTCAGCGCCTCCATGGACCAGCCGGGGCAATGCTCGCCACCGGCCTCGTCCAGATTGGAAAAGGCCTTCATATCCGGCCAGCGCCGGTACCAGTCCGTCCGCAGCGCCACGAAGGCTCCCTCGGGAATGGGGCCGTACTTTGCCTCGTAATCCCGGATATCCTGGGCGGTAACGGCGTAATGCACGTCCTTTTCCACCTTTTCGCTGATATCGATTACGCAGAGGGGATACATCATATTCCGGACACCGTAGCTTTCCGACAGCTTTCCGTTTTTGTCAAAATGTCCGGGGAAATCCACATGGGTTCCGAACTGACCGGGGAACAGGAAGGTCTGGATCTGGCAGTCCAGCATGGGATTGCCCCAGTCGTATACCACCCGCCCGATCTCCACGCTTCCGTCGGGAATGCCGCTCCAGTAGGGGCTTGTGTTATTCATGGAATGGGACAGCTCCACCCATCGGCAGCTCTTCAGCCGTTCCAGTTCCTCCCAAAGTTCGTACATGATTATTCCTGCCTTTCTGTTTTTACTCTCTCACCGGAGGTCTTAAAAATTCGCGCCAGCATCACCGCCGCAGCGGCAGCCAGGACCATTTCCGTAATAACCTGGGCATAGGGAAGGCCATACAGGGGCCAGACCTGGTTCAGCAGAAGCAGCAGAGGGATTTCCAGGATCACCTTCCGCAACACCGCGAAAATCAGGGCGTTTTTGCCCATGCCCAGCGCATTGAACACGCCCACCGCCACAAAATCCACGCAGAGGAACACCATAGCCAGACACATTCCCTGGAGGAACCGGGTTCCGTAGTCAATGACCTCCCGGGTGTCGATAAACAGGCCCACCAGCGTTCGGGCACCGAAGTAGTAGCCGACTGTCACCAGCAGCATCGCCGGGACAATGATCTCCAGGGCAAAAAGGATGGTCTTTTTCATCCGCTTCCGGTCACCGCTGGCATAGTTGTAGCTCACCAGCGGCATGATGCCCTGGGAGAAGCCCATTGCCATCTGCATGGGGATCATATTCAGCTTCTGGGCAATGCCCATAGCCGCCACCGCCGAGGCACTGGCTCCCGCGGTGAAATTATTCAGGATCGTGGAGCCCACCACATTCAGCAGATTCTGGATGGACGCGGGGATGCCCACGCCGAAGATTCCCCGGACCACATCCGCCGAAACGTGCTTCAGCTTCCGGATATCCATGCACACAAAGGTTTTGCCCTTCTTGACCCGGGCCAAAATCAGGAAGTATCCGCAGGCGACACAATTGGACAGGAAAGTAGCCAGTCCCGCTCCCGCGGCGCCCATATTCAGCCCCCAGGGCAGAATAAAGATGGGATCAAGCAGGATGTTCAGAATGCACCCGCTCATGGTTCCTAAGCTGGCATGAAGGGAGGCTCCCTCACTGCGGACCATATAGCCCTGGACCACATTCAGGATTGCCGGCATGGCACCGCAGCAGACTGTCCAGAACATATAGCTGTAGGTTGCGTCCCGGGTCGTATCGTCCGCGCCCAGAAGGCCCAGCAGCGGCTGGCTCAGCAGCGTGCACACCAGAGAGAAGAGCAGTCCGCTGAGCAGCGCCCCATAGAAGCCAAAGGCTGAGCACCGGCGCACCTTCTCATGGTCTCCCGCTCCCAGGCTCCGGCTCATCATGCTGGAGGTTCCCACGCCAAACAGATTGTTCACAGCGTTAAACGCCAGCATCACCGGGTAGAGCAGCGTCACCGCCGCATTCTGGATGGGGTCATTGAGCATACCTACAAAAAAGGTATCCGCCAGATTATAGATCACGGACACCAGCGAGCTGAGCACCACCGGAACCGACAGCTGGGCCACCGCCCGGGGTATGGGCATTCTCTCAAATAATTCGGTTTTGGACTGTTCCTTCCCCACCGTGTATGCACACCCTTTCCGCATTTTCTTTATTATAGTACACGCCGCCGGGCTCCGTCAAGGCCCAGCCGTTACCAAAAGCAAACGGATTTCAGAATAGCTGCATTCTTTGAAAAGCACACCGGCGTGGATGTGCCCACCGAATCAAAACCCGGCCTGTGCGCAAGGCACAGACCGGGTGACTGTTCCTATGAAAACCGCCTGAGGCGGCACGCCCCTGGGGCCTTTCAGGCCAGAATCGGCTTCAGGGCCTCCGCCAGGCATTTCTTCTGTGCTTCTGCCTGGGCCAGATCCGCACCCAGGGTGGTGAAATAGGTCTTGATCTTGGGCTCCGTGCCGGAGGGCCGGACGATGACCGTGGCACCGCCCTCCAGGGCATACACCAGGACATTGGCCCCGGGCAGACCGGTTTCCTCGGTCTTCAGATAGTCGGTAACCTTAATGACGTTGTAGCCGCCGATCTCAGCGGGGGGATTTTCCCGGAGGGAGGCCATGATTCCCGCCATTTTGTCCATGCCGGTCAGGCCTGGGAACTCAAAGGAATCCACCTTATTCAGGTACCGGCCGTACTGAGCGTAAATCGCCTCCAGCCGCTCCTTGATGGAGGAACCGATGGAACGGTAATAGGCTGCCATCTCGCAAATCAGCATGGAGCCCACGATGGCGTCCTTGTCCCGGACATAGGAGCCGGCCAGATAGCCGTAGGACTCCTCAAAGCCCAGAATGAACCGCTCCTCCTCGCCGGCAGCTTCCAGTCTGGCAATCTGATCTCCAATCCACTTAAAGCCTGTCAGCACGTTGCGCATTTCCACGCCGTAGTGGGCGGCAACTGCGTCTGCCAGCGGGGTGGACACCAGACTCTTTACCGCCACGGGCTTTTCGGGCATGGTGCCCTTCTCGATGCGGCCCTGGCAAATGTAGTCCAGCAGCAGCACGCCAACCTCATTGCCGGAAACCAGCTCATAGGAGCCGTCGGGACAGCGGATGGCGATACCCACCCGGTCAGCATCCGGGTCCGTAGCCAGCATCAGATCTGCACCGCTCTTCTCCGCCAGTTCCAGACCCAGCCGCAGCGCCTCAAAAATCTCGGGGTTGGGATAGGGGCAGGTGGGGAAATTGCCGTCAGGATCCTTCTGCTCAGGCACGATGGTAATATCCTCAATACCGATGTCTCTCAGAATCCGGGTAACGGGCACCAGTCCGGAGCCATTCAGCGGGGAATATACCAGCTTCAGCCCTGCGGTCCTGCAAAGACCCGGACGGATGGAGCGGGCTTTGATGGCATCGTACAGTGCCTCCTTGCAGTCCTCCTCCACATACTGAATCAGGCCGGATGCCAGGCCCTCCTCGAAGGACAGGGTCTTTGCGCCTGTAAGAATATCGGTCTTCTGAATTTCCGCATATACCACCGCGGCGGCATCATCGGTCATCTGGCAGCCATCGGGACCGTAGGCCTTATAGCCGTTGTATTTGGCGGGATTGTGGGAAGCGGTAATCATAATACCGGCGTTGGCATGGTAATAGCGGGTCGCAAAGGAAAGGGCAGGAACCGGCATCAGTGCGTCGTAGATCCGCACCCGGATTCCATTGGCAGCCAGCACACAGGCAGCGGTTTTGGCAAACACATCGGAATTTATGCGGCTGTCATAGGAAATTGCCACCAGCTGCTCACCGCCCTGGGTCTTGACCCAGTTTGCCAGGCCCTGGGTAGCCTGACGCACCACATAAATATTCATCCGGTTGGAGCCGGCACCCAGAACGCCCCGCAGTCCCGCGGTACCGAATTTCAGGCTGACGGCAAAGCGGTCCTTGATCTCCTCGTCCTGCCCCTGGATGCTCTGAAGCTCCCGAGTCAAGGCAGGGTCTTCCAGGTCAGACAGCAGCCAGCGTTTGTAATCATCCATATACATATTGGTTCACCTGTCCTTATGAATTTTTTGCTTTTATTCGCAATTCAACCAAATATACTATAAACGATTGACTCTCAATTGTCAATGTTGTAATATTCCGATTTGCCGCCGCAGGCAAAAAATGAGGACACCCCGGGCCGGGGGGTCCTCACATTCAAACGGTACGCCGCATTTTTTGCTTCGCTGCCTGTTACGTATGGGAGAGGGCGGGGATCCGCAGCCGTTCCGCCTCAAACCCGGCAAAGCAGTCTCCCCGGACAAAAAAGTTGCAGTCCTCCTCGTGCCAGGGCCGGCACACCCAGTTTTCCGGGTTTGCCGGCGCGAACTCCAGCCTCACCCGCCGGATTCCGCCGCCGAAGGCCGCCACCACCGCGTCCAGCGTGATACCCTCCGGCGCAAACACATTATCGAGCACCAGCTCCCCGTTTTCCACCCAGCCAATGGTCCAGGCATTCAGCTCCCGGCTGTACCAGACCGTATCCTTCATAAAATGGGTCACATAGAAGAAAATCAGCTCCGGGTTGTTCACCATTTCGCAGCCGCCCCGGAAGGCGCTTTCCTTCATCGCCCGCTCCAGCCCGGCCCAGTCGCCGGGGCCTTCCATGGGCATTTTTTCCATCCGGCAGGGCCCGTCCTGGGTCAGCTCCCGGCTGTATTCATACTCCACGCCCCTGCGAAAGCCGAATTTTGGATAAAAGTTCACAACGCTGTCGTTTCCGAACAGGTATGCGCCCTCCACATCGGAAAAATCCCGGTCGATTTCTGCCATGATTGCCCGGATCATTCCTTTGTTCCGGCAGCTTTCCTCCGTCATAACGGTGCCCAGCTGAATCAGCTTCCTGACTTTGCCCCCGAAATACAGATCCGTCCGGTTCACGGAAACATTTGCCACGACCCTTCCGTTTTCCACAACGGAATAGGGTATATAATTGTCGCCCCAGAAGCCGTTTTGATACCAGGCTTCAAAGCTCAGGCCAAAGACCGCCTCTGCCAGGGCATTGAAGCTGGCCCGGAGCACCGGATTATCCCGGTAATTTTTTCGGATATCGTACATTGCATTCACCCCTTTCTGTAAGAAAATCCTACCACAGCTTCCCCGGGGATGCCACCCCACGTTTGCTTCTGCAATGTTTTCCCTCAGATATCCTCCGCGTCCAGCACCCGGATTCCCCTGCTGACCAGCGCCTGCGCCAGAACGCCCCGGCCCGGGATCAGCTTCCCGGAGAAGCTGCCGTCATAGACCTGATTGACGCCGCAGGTAGGGCTCCGGGACTGAAGGATCGCCATGTCCACTCCCAGCTCCACAGCCTGCTGCGCGGTCCGGTCCGCGGCATCCCGAAGCAGCCCGTCCACATTCCGGCCCTCCCGGTCCAGAAGCACACCATTTACGATTTCGATGGGCGTTCTGGGTGTGCCCAGACCCGCCAGCCGTTCCGGGCACACCGGGACCGCCTCATGCTCCCTCAAAAAATCCGCAACCCGGGCGGAATAGTTGTTTTTTTCGTTGTATTTGCAGTTTTCTCCCAACAGGCAGGCACTGACCATGATACGCATATCCGCTTCCCCCTTTTTTCGCCAGTATAGCACAGCTATTTTCCATTCACAAGCGGCGGCAAATAAAAAAGCCGGGTTTTCCCTTGAATTTTCCCGGTTCCATGGTATGATAATATTAAAAATATGTGCAAAGGAGGCCCTTTCCCTTGACAAGCAAGACTGTCTTTTCCGAAAGTGAACTGCGGTATCTGCGGCTTTTGAGCAAGCAGTACCCCAGCATCCAGGCTGCCAGCAATGAAATCATCAAGCTCCGGGCATTTTTGAATCTGCCCAAGGAGACGGAATATTTTATGTCTGACATTCACGGCGAATACGAAGCGTTCCTGCACATTCTCAACTCCTGTTCCGGCGAAATCCGCAACAAAATCGATGAGCACTTCGGTGACACCCTGACCCGGGACGAGAAAAACGATCTGGCAACGCTGATTCACTACCCCTCCGCCAAGCTGACCATGACCGCCGACCACCAGGCAAACCCGGAGGAATGGTACCACACCACGCTGAACCGGCTGATCCATCTGTGCCGCTACGTATCCATCAAGCACTCCCGCAACTATGTCCGCTCCTTCATCCCCGCCGGATATGAATACATCATCGACGAGCTTGTATTCATCCGGGACGAGGACGGCTCCAAGCGCTATCACTACGAGAACATGATCGCCACGGTCATCGACATCGGGCAGGCTCCCGCCGTCATCAAGGCGCTGTGCAAAATTATCAAAGCCGTAACCCGGGACCGGCTGCATATCGTCGGTGATATTTTCGACCGGGGACCCCGGGCGGATATTGTCATGGACTCGCTGATGAGCTGCCACACGGTGGACATCCAGTGGGGCAACCACGATATTCTCTGGATGGGTGCCGCCGCCGGCTCCCGCACCCTGGTGGCAACGGTTCTCTCCAATTCCATCCGCTACAACAATCTGGATGTAATTGAGACCGGCTACGGCATATCCCTGCGTCCCCTGTCCGTTTTTGCCAACGAGTGCTATAAGCACCATGATACCGGCTGCTTCCATGTAAAGCTCACCGGCTCCGACGCGGAGCGCTACACCGAGAAAGACAAGCTGCTCTCCGCCCGGATGCACAAGGCCATCACCATCATCCTTTTCAAACTGGAGGGGCAGAAGCTGCTGCGCCATCCGGAATTCGGCATGGACGACCGGCTGCTGCTGGATCGAATCGACTATGAAAACCGCACCATCGACATTGGCGGCACCGTCTATCCGCTGAAGGACTGCGATTTCCCCACGGTGGACCCGGCGGATCCCTACCGGCTGACAGCGGAGGAGAGCCAGGTCATCGACCAGCTGACCTATTCCTTCCGCCACTCCGAGAAGCTGCAAAAGCACGTCCGCTTCCTCTACTCCAAGGGCGGGCTTTACAAGGTCCACAACGGCAATCTGCTCTTCCACGGCTGCATTCCCATGACCTCCCAGGGCACGCTGCTGTCCTTCACCATCGGCGGAAAGGAGCGCCGTGGCCGGGAATTTCTGGATTATGCGGAAAAAACCGCCCGGAAGGCCTACTACGATAAGCGCGGCACCCCCGAGCGGGAATTCGGTATGGACTTTTTGTGGTGGCTCTGGGCGGGCCGGAACAGTCCCATCTTCGGACGGGACCGGATGACCACCTTTGAGCGCCGATTTATTGCGGACGAGGCCACCTGGGCCGAGCCAAAGAACGCCTACTACGCCTTTTACCAGGATCCCGCCGTCTGTGAAATGCTGCTGCGGGAGTTTGGTCTGGAGGGGCCCCACTGCCACATCATCAACGGTCATGTTCCCGTCCGGGCAAAAAAGGGCGAGAGCCCCATCAAGGGCGGCGGCAAGCTGATTGTAATTGACGGTGGCTTCAGCAGGGCATACCAGTCCACATCCGGCATTGCCGGCTATACGCTGATTTTCAGCTCCCGCCATCTGCGCATCGTATCCCACCAGCCCTTCGCCGGAAAATACGATGCCATTCAGAACAACCACGATATCGACAACGATTCCATGATCTTCGAGCGGATGGAGACCCGGATGAAGGTTGCGGAAACCGACGAGGGTCTGGCCCTTCAGGCCCAGGTTGATGACCTGACCCGCCTTCTCCAGGCTTACCGGGCCGGTGCCGTGGCGGAAGACCACAAGGAATAACCGCCGGAAAACAGAAAAACACCCTTTGTCTTGCGACAAAGGGTGTTTTGGCGACCCGGAACGGACTCGAACCGTCGACCTCCAGCGTGACAGGCTGGCGTGCTAACCGACTGCACCACCGGGCCATGCAGTTTCGGAACGGGTCACATTATAGCAGATATTTTTCCATTTGTAAAGCCCCCAAAAAACTTTTTTTCAAAACCGGATAATTCAAAGTTTCTTAATAGCTTTTTCCGGCTTTTCATGTATAATGAATGTGTAATATGAGGGAAAGTGGCAATTGACCGGTATTTGCCTCTGTCCTGCCCCGCGGAGGGGCCAAGGCTCCGCAAATATTTATTACGAGGTGATGTGCATTGAAAGAATTGCGCGCAAAGATCAAAGAGGCTCTGTTGTCAGCACTGCCGATCACACTGATCGTCTACGCACTGGCGCTGACACCTCTTTTTAACCCATCCCAGACCGAATTGATTACCTTTACCATCGGCGCTGTGCTTCTGGTGGTAGGACTGGGTCTGTTCAGCCTGGGAGCGGACCTGGCTATGACCCCCATGGGCATCCATGTGGGCTCCGGTCTCTCCAAGCAGCGCAGGCTGGGGCTTCTGCTGGGTGTCTGTTTCGTGCTGGGTCTGCTGATTACCATTGCGGAGCCGGATCTGCAGGTTCTGGCAAATCAGGTCAGCACGGTTATGAACGGAACGGTGCTGATTTACGCAGTGGGTGCCGGTGTCGGTGCCTTCCTGATGGCCGCTATCATACGAATTGTGTTCAAGAAGCAGCTGTCCTATATTCTGATGCTCTTCTATATGCTGCTGTTCCAGCTGGCCCTGATGCTGGTGGTGAACGGCAACGAGGCTCTGCTGCCCCTGGCCTTTGACTCCGGCGGTGTTACCACCGGTCCCATCACCGTCCCCTTCATTATGGCTCTGGGCGTGGGCATCTCCAGCGTACTGGGCGACCGCCATTCCCAGGAAAACAGCTTCGGCATGGTTGCCATGTGCTCCATCGGTCCTGTGCTGGCGGTTCTGGTGCTGGGCCTGTTCTCCAGCCGGGATCTGGCCTATGCGGTGCCGGATTACACCGTAAGCGAGAATATTCTGGGCAGCTTCCTCCACACCCTGGCACATACCGCTCAGGAAGTCGCCATTGCCCTGGGGCTGATTCTGATATTCTTCCTGATCTGCCAGGTAACCTTCCTGAAGCTGCCCCGGCGGCGGCTGCTGAAAATCGGTATCGGCGTTGTCTTTACATATGTGGGACTGGTGCTTTTCCTTGCCGGTGTCAACGTGGGTTTTATGCCCATCGGCTACAAGCTGGGCATGGAGCTTGCCTCCGGCAGCCCGGTGCTTCTGGTCCTGCTGGGCCTTCTGATGGGTGTTCTGGTGGTGCTGGCTGAGCCTGCCATCCACGTGCTTACCGGGCAGGTGGAGGAGGTCACCGGCGGCTACATCACCCGGTGCTCCATGCTGATCGGTCTTTGTGTGGGCGTTGGCGCAGCCATTGCCCTGAGCATGATCCGCATTGTTTTTGATTTTTCTCTGGTGTACTACCTGATTCCGGGTTATTTCCTGTCGCTGGGGCTGAGTCTGTTTGTCCCGCCGGTCTACACCGCCATTGCCTTTGACTCCGGCGGAACCGCCAGCGGTCCCATGACCTCCGGCTTCATTCTTCCCTTCGCCATCGGCGTATGCGTTGCCCTCCAGGGGGCGGACGCGGTGCTGCGGGATGCCTTCGGCGTGGTGGCTGTTGTTGCCATGACCCCGCTGATTACCATTCAGCTGCTGGGCTTCCGAGCCATCGTTGCGGAGCGGATTGCCGAGCGCCGGGCCATGAAGCGGATTCTGGATGCGGACGATCAGCAGATCATCAATTTTATGTGAGGAGGAGCAGGCATGAGCAATACTGTCAATGAATCCGCTATCAAAAAGCTGAAGCTCCTGTTCACTGTTGTGGACCGGACAAAGGCAGAATTTTATCTGGACGTTCTGAGCCAGTACGAGGTAAATTTCCAGACCGTAATCCAGGGAACCGGAACCGCCAATTCCGAGGTTCTGGATATGCTGGGCCTGAACAACCACAAGGCGGTCATCATCAGCGTAATCCGGGAGGATCTGGCAGATATCGTCACCGGCGTGCTGGAGGAAAAATTCCGCACCATCCGAAACGGCAAGGGAATCGCCTTCGCCGTGCCCATGAGCAGTGTGATCGGCGTGAACATCTACCGGTTCCTGAGCAACAACCAGAAGTAAGGGGGAGCAGTCATGACAACCAACAATCACGAAGTAATTTTTGCCATTGTCAACACCGGCTACGCCGAGGAGGCCATGGATGTGGCCCGGGAGCAGGGTGTCCGGGGCGGCACAATTCTCAACGCCCGCGGCGTTGCCAGAGCCGATGAGGCCGCGTTCTTCGGCATCAATATCCACCACGAGAAGGAAATTCTGATGATGGTGGTAGAAAAATCCATTCGCGACAACGTACTCAACGCGCTTTACAAGAACATGGGCATGGCAAAGAAGGCCCAGGGCATCGTATTCAGTCTTCCGGTATCCGATGTGGCCGGTCTGGTCCAGATCGAAGAAACCAGGCTGACGGAAGAAGCATAACGCCATCCGGGCCAGAAGCAGCCGCTTCTGGCCCCTTCGTTTATCTTTGCCGCTTCTTTACCGGAACACAGGGCTTCCTATGCTATAATGAAAAAAATCGAATTGGAGGAAACTATGCCGAACCGAAATACCTTCTTGTCAGACGGGCTGTTCATGGTGGCGGTGCTGGCGATCACTTTTCTTGTAAATCTGGTGCTGGAGAACTATTTTCAAACCCAGACACTGATTCCCATGATCTTTGTGCTGGGGGTTTTTGTGGTTTCCTGGAAATCCCAGGGCTATTTCTGGGGCATTACCGCATCCCTGATCAGCGTTCTGGCGGTGAACTACGCCTTTACCTATCCCTATTACGCCTTTGACCTGATCCGCCCGGAATGCCTGTTCTCCGCGGCTGTCATGCTGATCGTTGCCATTATGACCGGAACCATGACCACCCAGATCAAAAAACAGGAAAAAATGAAGGCCGACGCTGACAAGGAGCGGATGCGGGGCAACCTCCTCCGGGCTGTTTCCCACGACCTGCGGACTCCACTGACCGCAATTTACGGCAGCTGCACTGCCCTGCTGGATAATTACGAGGATTTCTCGCCGGAGCAGCGCCGCAAGCTGCTGACGGATATGCGCACCGATGCCCAATGGCTGGTGCGGATGGTGGAAAATCTGCTTTCCGTCACCCGGATCGACGGCGAATATGTCCGCCTGAACAAAAAGGAAACCGTTCTGGAGGAGCTGGTGGATGCCGTCTTGGTAAATTTCCGGAAGCGCTTTCCCGGTCAGGCCGTGCAGGTCCAGATTCCCGATGATTTTGTCAGCATTCCTATGGATGCCATGCTCATTGAGCAGGTTCTGCTAAATCTGCTGGAAAATGCCGTGCTCCACGCCGCAGGCATGGAAAATCTTCAGCTTCAGGTGGATCTTTGCAGAAAGCAGGTCAAATTCCGGGTGCTGGACGACGGCTGCGGAATTCCCCCGGAGAAGCTGGATCGTCTTTTCTCCGGTATTCCGGATCAGCACAGCGCCGCTGACAAGGGCCGCAGCAACATGGGCATCGGCCTTTCCGTCTGCGCCGCCATCATCAGCGCCCACGGCGGCAGCATTTTCGCATCCAACCGCCCGGAGGGCGGTGCGGAATTCTGGTTTACCCTGGAAATGGAGGAGCAGAGCAATGAGCAATAACAAATATAAAATTCTGGTAGTGGAGGACGACCGGAGCATCAGCGGCTTTTTGGAAACCATCCTCACCACCTCGGGCTATCAGGTGTTGACAGCTCAGACCTGCGGTCAGGGCATTTTGATGTTCTCTTCTCATATGCCCGACCTTGTGGTACTGGATCTGGGCCTTCCCGATATGGATGGCGAGGCCTTTGTCCGCCATGTCCGCAGAACCCATTCCACACCGATTATCGTGCTGTCCGCCCGGACCGATGAGCACGACAAGGTTTCCGCGCTGGATCTGGGGGCCAACGACTATATTACCAAGCCCTTCGGCACGGCGGAGCTGCTGGCCCGGGTCCGGGCAGCCATGCGCAGCGGTATGGGGCCGGACGCCATGACCTCCGGCGGCACCTTCCGTCTTGAGGATCTGGTCATCGACTATGACCGGCGGCAGGTCACCGTTTCCGGTGAAATGGTCCGGCTGACCCAGACGGAATTCAACATTCTGGCTCTGCTGTCCCGTCACACCGGCAAGGTTTTGACCTACGCCTCCATTATCCGGGACATCTGGGGCGACCAGGCCGACAGCGGAAGCGTTAAAAAGCTCCAGGTGAATATGGCTAACATCCGCAAAAAGCTGGGCACCCGGCCCGGTGACAACCGCTATATCATCAATGAGCTGGGTGTGGGTTACCGCATTCAGGACGAAATGGGCTGAGTTTTCCTGCAAAAAGCAACTGCTTTCCAACGTGTCAGGGATGCGCAAACCACCTTTCCCCAGGAGAAGCAGGATTCGACAGATTTTTTGAAGGTTTGAAAGCCGCGGGATAAGAAAGCCTCCCGCGGCTTTTGTTTTGAAGAAATTCTTAAAAAATCATGAAGGCCCAAGAAAAGGTCGGGGGATACTGGACTTTTTCCGGGATGTATGATACAATACAAAACAACTATTTTAGCCTGTGGGCTTGTATAAATGGAGAGATATCATGAAATTATCAAAGATGTTTTCCGTTATGTTCGGTGTGCTGGCAGTGGTTCTGGCACTTTTTACCGTGTTCTGGAGCTTTATGAATATTGAGGCGGATCCCGGCCTGATCGAGGAGCCGGAGGCGGCCCACGAGCAGATTGTGGAGATGATGGATGCCTTCTGCGCCGGTGATTATGCAGCAGCTCAGGAGAAACTCTACGGTGCCGTGTCTCTGGGCGTGGACCGGGAAGCGGCAGATGAGGTCGGCCGCCTGATCTGGGATGCTTTCCAGGGCAGCATGAGCTACGAGCTGCTGGGCGAGCTGTACGCCACGGATTCCGGCATGGCGCAGGATATCCGCATTTCCGCAATGGATATCAATTCCGTCACCGGCGTGATGCAGCAGACCACCAAGACCCTGTTGGACGAGCGTGTCCGCAACGCGGAGGATCTGGACGAGGTTTACGACGAAAACAATGAATACCGGGAATCTTTCGTTATGCAGGTGCTGTGCGAGGCGGCGCAGCAGGCCATTGACAATGACAGCCGGACCACAGTGACGGAGCTGACTCTGAATCTTGTATGGTTTGACGAGCAGTGGTGGGTTGTGTCCAACGATGCGCTTCTCAAGGCGGTTTCCGGCGGCGTGATCGGCTGAGTACCCAGAGGTGGTCAGCTTGGAAAAATCAACCGGAACAAGGCTGGGCAGAATCCTGCGTGGCGTGGCGACCCTGGCAGCTTCCGTTGCTGCCGTGCTGCTGACGGTCTGGCTGCTGATGCTGGTGTTTCTGGGGACCGGCTCCCCACCTGCCAGAAAAGTCGGCAAAACCGATGCGGCGGTCATGGACCACTTTGACATATATGTGACCAATCAGATCAGCGGCGCGCTGGACGGTCTGGTGACGATCAAAAAGGTGTACCTCCTGAATGACGATGATCTGGTGGCACCGGAGCCGGACGAAAGCTGCTATGGACAGACCGAGAATCCTGCAGAGCTTCAGTGGCTCCTGGATCAGGCGAAGGGGCTGCTGGAGGTGGAGGATACGCTTTTCTCCGTCCGGACAGATATAAAGGCAGGCTCCTCCGTGCGCTGGTATCTGGATGAAACCATTTTCGTTGTTTCCTGGAAGCAGGTCATCAACGATACGGTGTATAATATCTCTGAGGTGAAAATTGCCCATCCCTCCCAGTTCCGCCGGTTCCTGGCGGACGGGACCTACGGCTCCGCAAAGCAGTATACGGCAACGGAGCTGGCAACCACGGTTAACGCGGTGGTGGCATCCGCCGGAGATTTTTATAAATTCCGGCCCCTGGGTATCATTGTCAATGACGGCGTGGTTTACCGGGCCGAGGGCACGGTGGATACCTGCTTTATTGACGACCAGGGTGACCTGCTCCTGCTGAAGCGGGGCCAGATCTGGGACAAGGAAACGGCTCAGCGCTATGTGGACGAGCACAACGTCCGCTTCAGCTTGGCCTTCGGCCCGGTGCTGGTGGAAAACGGTGAAATGTCCGACATTGGCTATTATCCGCTGGGGCAGCCCTATGGCGAGTATTCCCGGGCGGCACTGGCCCAGATGGGCGAGTTGCACTATCTGCTGGTTACCGCCAATTTTGAGGGCCATTCCCACGTTCCCAAGATTACAGAATTGGCAAGGGTCATGGAATCCTTCGGCTGTGAGAAGGCCTACGCGCTGGACGGCGGTCAGACGGCTACCATTGTTATGAATGACTCGCTGTTTAACATTCCGGACTACGGTGCGGAGCGGAAAATCAGCGATATCATATATTTCGCTACGGCGATTCCCGATGAATAAGCCCCTTCCCGGCGGGAAGGCAGCGACGGGATAAAAAGAATCCATTTTCAGTTGGAAATCCTATGTGAGGTGAATCCATAGTGGCACAGACAAGAAAAACAGGAAAAAAACGCGGTGGATTGTTCTACAAGCCCCGTTACCGTAAGGCCTCCAGCCCCGCCGGGGCCCTGGGCGCCATTATCACGCTGGTTATTGTGGTTCTCAGCGTTACGCTGACATCCCAGATGCTGAGCGCCGTGCTCCACGGTACCGGCTCCGCGTCCCGGTCTGCCGAATCCGGCAGCGCCAATGCGTCCATTATGGACCGCTTCGATTCCTATATTACCAATAAGACCAGCGCGGCGCTGGAGGGCATGGTCGTCATTCAGAAGCACTACTGGCTCAGCGACGATGATCTGATCGCCCCGGAGCCCAATGTGAATAACTACGGTACCACCACCAACCCTGCGGATATGCAGCAGGTGCTGGACCGGGCGGAGAAGCTGCTGGGCGTGACGGATACGGCCTTCTCTACGGATGTGGAGCTGTATCCCGGCTCGGAGATCGTCTACTACCTGGACGAAACGATTATGGTCATTACCTGGAAGCAGGAGATTCACGGCGCGGCGTACACCATGTCCGAGGTGAAGATTGCGGATCCCTCCCAGTTCCGCCGGTTCCTGGCGGACGGAACCTTTGGCTCCGACAAGCAGTACACCACCACCGCTATGGCAATCAGCGTCAATGCGGTGACGGCCTCCTCCGGCGACTTCTATAAATTCCGGGAACGGGGCGTGATCGTCTACAACGGAAAGGTCTACCGGGCCAACAGTCTGGTGGATACCTGCTTCATTGATGATAAGGGCGATCTGATTTTCAGCCGCATTGGCGAGATCAATGACATGGAAACCGCACAGCGCTATGTGGATGAGAACAATATCCGCTTCAGCCTGGCCTTCGGCCCTGTCCTGGTGGACAACGGCGAGGTGGTGGAGATGCCGGAGAAATATCCCAATGGCGAGCTGAAGAAGCGCTATTCCCGGGCGGGCCTGGGCCAGCTGGGTGAACTGCATTACCTGCTGGTGGCTGCAAACCTGATCCCCAACGCGGAGGTGGGCACGCCTACCGTTGCCCGCTTTGCCGAGCAGATGCAGGCCTTTGGCTGCCAGAAGGCATACAACCTGGACGGCGGACAGACTGCGGTTATCGTTACCGGGGACCAGCTGATTAACCGCCCGGACTACGGCGAGCAGCGGCTGATCAGCGACATCATTTACTTTGCGACAGCATTGCCGGAGGAAGAGTAAGCTATGGATCGTATTGCGTATATTATTGACGAGACATTTATTTATTGGAGCCAGATCATCGTGACCCTGGCAGCCCTGACCGCGATTTGCTTTTTTCTGTGCTTTTATCTGAGAAAAAGCGGAAATGCCCTGGGCGCGGCACTTCTGATTCCCATTGCCATTGCGATTTCCCTGTTTCTCTCCCGGCTGACCCACTGGTACTGCCGGGCGGACAGCTATGAAAGCCTGAGCGCGGCACTGTCGGATTTTTCCAGCGGCGGCTATACGCTGATGGGCGTGTTCGGCGGTTGCCTGCTGGCAGCCTGCCTGATGCGGCTGCTGCACATTGTGAACAATCTGCCGGAGCTGCTGGACTGCATGGCACTGGGCGGAGCCGCGGGCATTGCCGTGGGCCGTCTGGCATCTCTGTTCAACTCCTCTGACCGGGGCCCCCTGGTGAAGAGCATTTCCGGTCTGCCCTTTGTTTATTCGGTGAACAATGCGGTCACCGGCGTGGTTGAGAACCGGCTGGCTACCTTTATGATCCAGGCCATCATTACAGGGTTGCTTTTTGTGATTCTGGCCCTGGTCTGGCTGGAGGGAACCAAGCGGAAGAACAGAAAGCGGCTGAAGGACGGCGATACCTGCCTGATTTTCCTGCTGGTCTATGGCGCCTCCCAGATTGTGCTGGACAGCACCCGGTATGACTCCCTGTTCATGCGCAGCAACGGCTTTATCAGTATCGTTCAGATTCTTGGCCTGATCGGCGTTCTGGTGCCCATCGTGCTGTTCTCCATCCGGATGGTGAAGGCGAGAAAATGGCACGGCTGGTTTGTGGGGCTGTGGGTCCTGCAGCTGGCTACCCTGGGCGGAACGGGCTACATGGAGTACCATGTGCAGCGACACGGCGATCAGGCGGTGTTTGCGTACAGCGTAATGAGCCTGTGCCTGAGCCTGTGCATCCTGCTTACACTGCTGATCCGGCAGCTGGCAGTGAGCCGGGAGCGGCAGCCTCGGAAAAAATAAGGCTTTTAAGAGCCGGACATAGAAAATGCCTGAGGGCCTGCTGAACGCGGAAGCGGACAGCGGGCCCTTTTTATCCGGCGGAAACGGGATAGCCGGGATAGTTGACTTTGCATTTAAAATTGCGTATAATACAATCGAAATATTATGGAAAACCATTGGCAGGTATAATTTATGGCAACAAAAAAGCAACAAGAACAGTACGGAAACTCCAGTATTTCCATGCTCAAGGGTGAGGACAGGGTCCGTAAGCGTCCCGCAGTCATCTTCGGCTCCGATGATCTGGAGGGCTGCAAGCACGCGGTGTTTGAAATTCTGTCCAACGCCATTGACGAAGCCCGGGAGGGCCACGGCGATACCGTGGTGGTCACCCGGTATGAGGATTTGAGCGTTGAGGTGGAGGACTTTGGACGGGGCTGCCCCGTGGACTGGAACGAGAAGGAGAAGCGCTACAACTGGGAGCTGGTGTTCTGCGAAATGTACGCCGGCGGCAAGTATGGCGAAAACGGCGAAAACTACGAATACTCCCTGGGCCTCAATGGCCTGGGCTCCTGCGCTACCCAGTATGCCTCCGAATTCTTTGACGTGATTGTGCGCCGGGACGGCTTCCGGTATGATCTGCACTTTGAAAAGGGCAGAATCAAGGGGAAAATGAAGAAAGAGCCCGCCGACCGGAAGAAAACCGGCTCCTGCTTCCACTGGAAGCCCGACCGGGAGGTTTTTACCGATATCAACATTCCTGTGGAATACTACCGGGATGTGCTCCGCCGCCAGGCGGTGGTGAATAAGGGCATCACCTTCAAATTCCGCAACCAGGTTGGCAAAAAGTTTGAGGAAGAGGAATTCTGCTACGCCGACGGCATCCGCCAGTATATCGAAGAGCTGATTGGGGACAATGCTTTTACCATGCCGGTGTACTGGGAGACCGAGCGCCGGGGCCGGGACGCGGAAAACCGCCCGGAAATGAAGCTGAAGATCACCGCCTCCTTCTGCCTGAGCAAGCAGGTCAGCCACATCGAGTATTACCACAACTCCTCCTGGTTGGAATACGGCGGAAGCCCCGATAAGGCGGTTCGGTCCGCCTTTACCGCAGCCTTTGACAAATTCCTGCGGGATAACAACAAGTACACCAAAACGGAAAGTAAAATCATCTTCCAGGACATTCAGGACAGCCTGTTGATGGTGACCAACTGCTTCTCCACCATCGGCTGCTTTGAAAACCAGACGAAGAAATCCGTCAACTCCAGGTTCACCCAGGAGGCCATGACCGCTTTCTTCAAGGAGCAGCTCCAGGTCTGGTTTATCGAGAATAAGCAGGAGGCAGACCGGGCTGCCGAGCAGATTCTGATTAACAAGCGGGCCAGAGAGTCGGCGGAAAAGACAAAAACCAATATCAAAAAGAATCTGTCTGCCAAGGTGGATATTGCCAACCGGGTGCAGAAGTTTGTGGACTGCCGAAGCAAGGATATTGGCAAGCGGGAGCTCTACATCGTGGAGGGTGATTCCGCATTGGGCAGCGTCAAGCTGTCCAGAGACGCGGAGTTCCAGGGAATCATGCCGGTGCGCGGTAAGATTCTGAACTGCCTGAAGGCGGATTACACCAAGATTTTTGCGTCTCCCATTATCACAGACCTGATGAAGGTTCTGGGCTGCGGTGTGGAAATTCAGGGGAAAAAGGCAAAGGACCTGTCTTCCTTTGACATTGACAACCTGCGCTGGAACAAGGTGGTCATCTGTACCGACGCGGATGTGGACGGCTTCCAGATCCGCACCCTGATTCTCACTATGCTCTATCGGCTGTGCCCCACCCTGATCCGGGATGGCTATGTGTATATCGCGGAATCCCCCCTGTTTGAAATCACCTGCAAGGATAAAACCTGGTTTGCTTACAATGAGCAGGAAAAGGTTCAGATTCTGAAGGAGCTGGAGGGCAAAAAGGTGACCATCCAGCGCTCCAAGGGTCTGGGCGAAAACGACCCGGAGATGATGTGGATGACCACCATGAACCCGGAGACCCGTCGCCTCATTAAGGTCATGCCTGAGGAAGCCGAGCGGACGGCCCACTATTTTGACGTGCTGCTGGGTGACGCACTGAACGAGCGTAAGAATTTTATCGCTGAAAACGGCGCCAAATACCTGGAACTGGCGGATATTTCCTGAAATCGCCAGAGCTATACCGTAGGGGCGACCATTGGTCGCCCGCCTGCACCGGAAAGAAATGAGGGATTCCATTGGCGCTTCCGCAAAGAAAAAACAATCGTTTGCAATCCTATGATTACAGCGCGCCGGGGGCCTACTTCCTGACAATCTGCACCCAAAACCGGAAAAACCTGTTCTGGTGCAACGCAAAGGCGGTATGTGCCACAGCCGGGGAGGTGCAGCTTTTCCCCTGTGGTATTCTGACAGAGCAGAGCATACAGCGTATTCCGTGCCACTATCCGACTGTTACTGTAGACCAATATGTTATCATGCCCAATCATGTTCATCTTTTGCTCCAAATCCATTCGGGAATGGACGGGCGACCAATGGTCGCCCCTACGGTTATGACGGTAGTCCAGCAAATGAAGGAGTACGTTTCCAAACAATTTGGCAGGGGAATTTGGCAGAAGGGGTTTTATGACCATGTAATTCGTAATGATGCGGATTACCGTGAAGTCTGGAAATATATTGAAGGTAACCCCGGAAAATGGGCTGAAGACAAGCTGTTTACACCGTAAAGCACAAATATTGCTGCCCGGTTATCGGTCGGCATTCACGATAAGGAGCCAACTATGGCAAAGAAGAAACAACCGGAACAAAACAAGAAGAAAATCAATACCGAGGGAGTAATGGGCCTGCATGGCTCCACCACGGAGCAGGCGATTTCCGAAACCCTGGAGATCAACTATATGCCCTATGCCATGTCCGTCATCGTATCCCGGGCCATTCCCGAGATCGACGGCTTTAAGCCCTCCCACCGGAAGCTCCTGTACACCATGTACAAAATGGGCCTTCTGACAGGTGGGAGAACCAAATCCGCCAACATTGTGGGCCAGACTATGCGTCTAAACCCCCACGGTGACGCGGCAATCTATGAAACCATGGTCCGTCTTGCCAAAGGCAATGAGACATTGCTCCACCCCTTTGTGGATTCCAAGGGCAACTTTGGTAAGGTCTACTCCCGGGACATGGCCTATGCCGCTGCCCGATACACCGAGGCAAAGCTGGACGGCATCTGCACGGAGATTTTTAAGGACATCGACTCCGACACTGTGGACATGGTGGACAACTACGATGCAACCATGAAAGAGCCCAGTCTGCTGCCTACCACCTTCCCCAATGTGCTGGTGAGCGCAAACCAGGGCATCGCCGTGGGTATGGCAAGCAACATCTGCTCCTTCAACCTGAAGGAGGTCTGCGATACCACCATTGCCCTGATGAAAAATCCCGAACACGATATTCTGGAAACCCTCCCCGGCCCGGATTTTTCCACCGGCGCAGAGCTGCTTTTTGACGAGGCTACCACCCGGGATATCTACACCACCGGCCGTGGCTCCTTCAAGCTTCGGGCCAAGTGGCGGTATGTCAAGGAGGGTAACCTCATTGAAATTACCGAGATTCCCTATTCCACCGCTACGGAAGTGATTATGGACAAGGTGGCGGAGCTCATTAAGTCCGGAAAAATCAAGGAAATCGCGGATATGCGGGACGAGACGGATCTGGGCGGCCTGAAGCTGACCATCGATCTGAAGCGGGGCGTGGACCCGGACAAGCTCATGCAGAAGCTCTTCCGGCTGACCCCCTTGCAGGACAGCTTCCCCTGCAATTTCAACATCCTCATTGCAGGTATGCCCCGGGTCATGGGCGTTGGTGAAATTCTGGAAGAGTGGACCGCCTGGAGAACCGAGTGTGTCCGCCGGCGGATTTTCTTCCAGATTGGGAAAAAGGAAGACCGGCTCCACCTGCTCAAGGGTCTGGAGCGGATTTTGCTGGATATTGACAAGGCCATTGCCATCATCCGGGAAACGGAGATGGAAAGCGAAGTGGTGCCCAATCTGATGATCGGCTTCGGCATCGACGAGATTCAGGCGAATTATGTGGCGGAAATCAAGCTGCGCAATATCAACAAGGAGTACATCCTGAAGCAGACCCGGGCCACTTCGGAGCTGGAGAAGGAGATTGCCCAGCTGCGGGATATCCTCAACAGCCCCCGGAAGCTGAAAAATGTCATCATCCAGGAGCTGGAGGAGGTTTCCCAAAAGTACGGCAAGCCCCGGAAAACGGAGATCATTTACGATGTCCAGGAGGCTGCCCCGGAGGAGGAAGCGGAGGAAATTCCGGACTATCCGGTTACCGTCTTTGTTTCCAATGAGGGCTACCTGAAGAAAATCACCGCCCAGTCCCTGCGGATGAGCGGCGAGCAGAAATTCAAGGAGGGCGATGGCCTGGCCTTCTCCAGGGAGACCACGAACCGGGATGAAATTCTGGTCTTCACCAATCAGTTCCAGTGCTACAAGGCCCGTCTGTCGGACTTTGAGGATGGTAAGGCATCCCAGCTGGGAGATTATCTGCCCCAGAAGCTGGGCTTTGATCCCGAGGAGAAGGTCCTCCAGGTCCTTCTGACCGGGGGCTATCAGGGCTTCGTGCTGTTCTTCTATGAAAACGGCAAGGTTGCCAAGGTCCCCCTGAGCGCCTATGAGACGAAAACCAACCGCCGCAAGCTTACTGGTGCCTACTGCGACAAGAGCCCGCTGGTAAAGGCTGTGGCCCTGACAGAGGATACACAGATGGTGCTTTATTCCTCCGACAGCCGGGCGGCAATCTTCTCTACGGCGCAGCTGCTGCCCAAGACGACCCGGAATACCCAAGGCGTGTCCGTTATGACGCTTAAGAAGAAAGCGGTTCTGACGGACGCTGGCGCTCTGGAGAGCAGCGGCATTGTGAACCAGGCCCGCTACCGGAACAAGACCATTCCCTCCGCCGGAGCATTGCTGAAGGAAGAGGATTCTCCGGAAAAGCAGCAGTCCTTTGAGGTGTAACCCCAGTTTAACAATCTGACAGGAGGCAGTCCCATGGGAGAAATCTGGAAAAAAATAAGCTGGATTCCGGCAACGATCATCGGAAGCGCCATATTTGCCCTGGGCTTCGCGCTGTTTCTGGAGCCGAACGATATGAACGCCGGCGGTATTTCCGGCCTGGCCCAGGTGGTTGTTCAGCTGCTGGGCTTCGGAAAGGTGGGTACCCTGAGTATCTTTATCAACCTTCCCCTGTTCCTGCTGGGAGGCCTGAAAATCGGCAAGCGCTTCTTTGCCGGCTCCCTGCTGGGCATGGTGCTCAGCTCTGTGCTGATTGACGTATTTGCCCTGATCGATTTCCCCGGGGTGGAGCCCCTGGTGGGGGTGCTCTATGGCGGCGTGTGCTGCGGATTGGGCCTGGGCATTGTGTTTATCTGCGGGACCTCCACAGGCGGCTCGGATATTCTGGTCCGGCTGCTGAAGCAGCGCTGGCGCAGTGTGCCCATCGGGCAGATATCCATGGTGTTTGACTTCATGGTGGTCATTCTGACGGGCCTGGTCTTTGGCGATATTTCCAAGGCGCTGTATACCGGAATCACGGTGTTCGTGACCAGTCAGGTCATTGACGCGGTGGTGTACCGGTTTGACTATTCCAAGGTGGCGCTGATCGTTTCCGGTGAATACGAGGCCATTGCCCAGGCCATCGGACGGGAACTGGACCGGGGCGCTACGTTCCTCCACGGTGAGGGCTCCTACAGCCATCAGCAGACAAAGGTGGTGCTGGCGGCGGTGAAAAAGCAGCAGGTGGCGGAGCTGAAGGAGCTGGTCACCCGCATCGACCCCAACGCGTTTATCATTGTGCAGGAGGCCCACCAGGTCCTTGGTGACGGATTTGCCCGGTATACCAAGGATTCCCTGTAAGGAGGATGCCATGAAACGGATGATTTGTCTGGCAACGCTGGTGTGCCTGCTGCTGACAGGATGCAGCTGGATGGACGGTAACTACCATTCCGTAAAGCCCCACGAGGATCACAGTCAGGGCGCGGACAGCGGCGATGTTACAGCGGCGAATTACCCCCAGCTGCTCGGGGCCCTGCAAAATATGATTTCTTCCGGCAAGGAAAAGGGCGTTATTTATGTGGGGGATTTTGACCAGCAGCGGCTGAAAAGTGATCTGGATGCCGCGGTTGCCAAAACCCTGACACAGACCCCGCTGGGAGCCTACGCGGTGGAGGATATCCGCTGCGAGCTGGGCAGCAGCGGCGGTAAGCCTGCCGTAGCGCTGGAAATCGACTACCGCCACGGTCGGGCGGAGATTCGGAAAATCCGCAAGGTAGCCGACGTGGAGGCAGCAGGGGAGGAAATCCTGAAGGCCCTGCGGGAATGTGAATCCAGCCTGGTTTTGCAGATCAACAGCTACGAAACGACGGATATCACCCAGATGGTGGAGGATTTTGCGGATTTGTATCCCCAGGCCGTCATGGAGGTTCCCCAGGTGGCGGTGGGTATCTATCCCGAAACGGGGAGTGCCCGGATTCTGGAGCTGAAATTTACATACCAGAACAGCCGGGAGGATCTGCGGCTGATGCGCTCCCATGTGGAGGCTATGTTTGACGCGGCGGCTCTGTACATCAGCGGCGACGATACCGACCGGGTGAAGTATGCCCAGCTGTACGGCTTTTTGATGGAGCGCTTTGACTATAAGGTGGAAACCTCCATCACACCGGCCTACAGCCTGCTGCGCCATGGTGTTGGCAGTAGCAAAACCTTTGCCGTGGTCTATGGAGCTATGTGCCGCCAGGCCGGGCTGGAGTGCAGCGTGGTTACCGGCACCTGCGATGGGGTCCCCAGAAGCTGGAACATTGTCCGGGATGGGGAGCGGTTCTTCCATGTGGACCTGTTGCGATGCAGCAGTCTGGGAGGCTTCCGGGAATTTACGGATCCGGAAATGGTGGGCTATGTCTGGGATTACTCCGCTTATCCCGCTTGCCCGGAGGCTGCACAGCCTGGGACAGGTCCCTCTCAGGAGGATACCCAGCCTGCCCAGAGCGAAACCGAAGCCGGAAAAGAAAATTTTTAAAAAATGAAAAATAGGGCTTGACTTTTTCAAAAAACTCGCTATAATAACTACTGTTCCTCGCGGGTGTAGCTCATCCGGTAGAGCGCCACCTTGCCAAGGTGGAGGTAGCGAGTTCGAGCCTCGTCACCCGCTCCAAAAAGCCGTCTGTCTGTTGACAGGCGGCTTTTCTTTTTTACGACGCAGCAGAGGAATGAAAAAAGACGGATTCTCATGGTAACCGTTGACAGCCCCGCTGGCAGCTGTATCGCGGAGCATAATTTAACAAAAGCAGCGGCGCTGCCCATTTCGGGTCAGCGCCGCTGTCTGTTTATTCGGATCAGCCCCAGGGGTTTTCGGTGGGGTAGGGAAGGCTCTTGGACTGGTTATAGGCGATATCCTGTACGCCCAGGTACTTGAAGACCTCAAAGAGGGCCTTGCCGTAGTGACCGAAGGCCACAGCACCGTGGTGGGGATAGCGCTTCTGGACCAGTACATGGCGGTAGAACCGGCCCATTTCGGGGATAGCGAAGATGCCGATGCCGCCGAAGGAACGGGTCGCCACGGGCAGCACCTCGCCCTGAGCGATGTAGGAACGGAGGGTGCCTTCACTGTCGCACTGCAGGCGGTAGAAGGTGATGTCGGAGGCGGCAATGTCGCCCTCCAGGGTGCCGCGGGTGAAGTCGGGCTCAGAGCCGGCGGGCTCCAGTAGACGGTGCTGGATCAGCTGATACTTGACAGCACAATCATTGCACATCTTGCAGCTGGGAGTATTGCCGCAGTGGAAGCCCATGAAGGTATCCTTGATATCGTAGTTGAACTTTCCGGCGATATCCTCGTCATAGATGTACTTGGGCACGGAGTTGTTGATGTCCAGCAGGGTCACAGCGTCGCCGGAGACACAGGCACCGATGTATTCGGACACGGCACCGTAGATATCCACCTCACAGGCCACGGGAATGCCACGGGAGGCCAGGCGGGAGTTGACATAGCAGGGCTCAAAGCCGAAGGTCTCGGGGAAGGCGGGCCAGCACTTGTCAGCGAAGACAACGTACTCCCGGGCACCCTTGTGGGCCTCTGCCCAGTCAAGCAGGGTCAGCTCGAACTGTGCCATCCGCTCCAGCATATCGGGGTAGACCTTTTCGCCCATTTCTTTCTTCATGTCGGCAATGATATCCGCCACACGGGGATCGCCCTTGTGGGCATTGTAGGACACCAGCAGATCCAGCTCGGAGTTCTCTTCAATCTCAATGCCCAGCTCATACAGGCCCTTGATGGGGGCGTTGCAGGCGAAGAAGTCCTGGGGC